>CALLZA010000461.1 GCA_937858165.1 uncultured Ardenticatenia bacterium | reverse complement strand
AATCGACGTAGAGAGCTGTTAGTAAAGTTTGAGAGATTGTAGGAGTACGTTGAGATGATAGCCGGGGGTCTGTGGGACATCGTTAGGTGTTTTTTTTTTCAAGCAGAAGACGGCATACGAGATCTAGTACGGTCTCGTGGGCTCGGAGATGTGTATAAGAGACAGGTATGAGGCGGCGCGCTACACGCTCCACCGAACGCTGCTGACGACGCTCAAGCTGCTCGTGCCGCTGCTGCCCTACGTCACCGAGGCGATCTACCGCGGCCTCTTTGCCGCGACCGACGTCCGTACTGTCGGCGATGGCGCGGTGTCGATTCACCGCGCCGCCTGGCCGGCGGCCGACGCCCGCTTCGACGACGCCGCCGCACTGGCCGCGGGCGACACCCTGCGCGACATCGCCACGGCCGTACGCCGCTACAAAAGCGATAATGGCCTGTCGCTGGGCGCGGAGTTGGCCGCGCTGCAGCTGTCCGGCGCGCCGCCGGAGCTGGCCGCAGCGCTGCGCGAGGCGAAGGCCGACCTGCTGAGCATCACCCGCGCCCGCGCCATCACCTTCGACGACGTGTCCAACGGCCACGGCCTGCCGGCGGGGCGGGTGGTGGTCTACGTGGAAGCGTAGGGAGATAAGACGCGCTCACGCAAAGGCGCTAGGAAGAAAGGAACACAACGAGGGATGCGCGTTCTTGTGTCTCTTTGCGCTCTTGGCGTCCTTGGCGATCTTTGCGTGAGCTCTTACTGCATAGTTAGCCTTCTATCCGTTCCAGAATCCGCCAGGTGAAGGGGAAAGCGTGGCCGTCGTCGGCCGGGTGGTGTTCGCGGTAGACCTCGCGCCAGGCGATGGCGCTGGCGTCCGGGAAGAAGACGTTGTGCGCCTCGGGCTGGGCCTCGGCTGCGCCGTCGAGTTCGGTCAGGTAGAGGCGATCAACTTGCGGCAGCAGCGTGCGAAACAGCTCCGCGCCGCCGACGATGATGACTTCCGGAACCTCACCGGCGGCGGCTAAAGCGTCGGCCACAGAATGGACGACGAGCGCGCCCGGCGCGGCGTAGTCGTGGTTGCGCGTGACGACGATGTTCAGCCGCCCCGGCAGCGGTCGGAAGCGGTCGGGCAGCGAGTCGTAGGTCTTGCGGCCCATGATACACGGCTTGCCCATCGTCTGCGCCCGGAACCAGCGCATGTCGTCGGGCAAGCGCCACGGCAGGGCGTTGTCGCGGCCAATGAGCCGGTTAGCGTCCATAGCTACGACGTAGGCGATGCGAGGAGAGAGCATATTTCTTATTCTTCCTTGCGCCTTTCCCCCTTCGCGCCTTTGCGTGCGCCTCTTTTCTAGACAGCAATCGGCGCGGCGATGCGAGGGTGGCTCTGGTAGTCGCGCAACTCGAAGTCGGCGTAGTCGAAGTCGAAGATGGAGCGCACCGCGGGGTTGAGGCGCATCGCCGGCGGCGGGTAGGGGGCGCGACCGAGTTGGGTGCGCGCCTGCTCCAGGTGGTTCAGGTACAGGTGAGCGTCGCCAAAGGTGTGGACGAACTCACCTGGCGCGTAGCCCGTCACCTGGGCCATCATCTGCGTCAGCAGAGCGTAGGAGGCGATGTTGAACGGCACGCCGAGAAAGATGTCGGCGCTGCGCTGGTAGAGCTGGCAGGAGAGGCGGCCGTCGGCGACGTAGAACTGAAAGAGGCAGTGGCACGGCGGCAGGGCCATCTGCTCGATCTCGCCCACGTTCCAGGCGCTGACGATGTGCCGCCGCGAGTCGGGGTTGCGGCGGAGCTGCGCCTCGACTTGGGCGATCTGGTCGATGGCCCGGCCGTCGGCCGCGGCCCAGGAGCGCCACTGCCGCCCATAGACCGGTCCCAGCTCGCCGTCGGCGTCGGCCCACTCATCCCAAATGGTCACGTTGTGGTTGCGCAGATAGCCGACGTTTGTCTCGCCACGCAGGAACCACAACAACTCATAGATGATCGACCGCAGGTGCATCTTCTTCGTCGTCAGCAGCGGGAACCCGGTGGCCAGACCGAAGCGCATCTGATAGCCGAAGACGCTGAGCGTGCCGACGCCGGTGCGATCCTCCTTGCGCGTGCCGTGGTCGAGAACGTGTTGCATCAGGTCAAGGTACTGTCTCATCGCCACCTCCCGTTACGTGTCGGGCCGGAGTATAGCATACACTAGAAGCGGCAGAAGAACTCCCGCCAAGAGATTTCTTCTTTGCGCCTTTGCGATCCTTGCGTGAGCTCTTCTGTCTACTCTACAATGACCCTAGGCCACATCTACCCGGTTGAAGGAAAGGCGGAGAGAAAGTAGAATACACTCTTAGCAAGGGGCGGTGGCGAAATGGCAGACGCAGCGGACTTAAAATCCGTCGGGCTAACACCCGTGTGGGTTCGACTCCCACCCGCCCTACCTCATGATCACCCTGCGCGAACGGTACCGTGGCGCTCTGCTTGGCCTGGCGGCGGGCGATGCGGTCGGCACGACCGTGGAGTTCAGTCCGCCCGGAACCTTCACGCCTGTCACCGACATGGTTGGCGGCGGGCCCTTCCATTTGCGACCTGGTGAATGGACCGACGACACTTCCATGGCCCTCTGCCTGGCCGAGAGCCTCCTCGAACGGCGTGGCTTCGACCCCACCGACCAGATGGATCGCTACGTGCGCTGGCGCAGCCACGGCCACCTGTCAGCCAACGGCCGCTGCTTTGACATCGGCAACACTGTCGCCGACGCCCTGCGCCGCTTCGAGGCCACCGGCAACCCGTGGGCCGGTTCAACCGACCCCTACAGTGCCGGCAACGGCAGCATCATGCGCCTGGCCCCCGTGCCACTGTTCTATGCCGCCGACGCCGCGCAAGCCATCGCCCTGAGCGGTGACAGCTCGTCCACGACCCACGGCGCGGCAGCCTGCATCGATGCCTGCCGCTACCTGGGCGGGCTGATCATCGGCGCGTTGCGCGGCGAGACGAAAGCCACGTTGCTCGCGCCTTTCTATCACCCCGTGCCCGGTGCGACATGGCAGCTCGACCCGACTATCGCCGCCATCGCCGCCGGCTCATTCGCCCACAAGTCGCCGCCGGCCATCCGGGGCAGCGGCTACGTCGTCGAGTCGTTGGAAGCGGCGCTGTGGGCCTTCTACCGTGGCGAGACGTTCGCCGAAGGCTGCCTGCTGGCCGTCAATCTAGGCCACGACGCCGACACGACGGCCGCCGTCTACGGTCAACTGGCCGGGACCTACTACGGCGCAGCGGGCATCCCCACCGCCTGGGCCAACCGGCTGGCCCACCGCGACCTGATCATCGACTTCGCCGACCGGCTGCACGATCGCGATGGGTAAGCTGTAGACAATGAAACGGCTGGTCGCCGCAGTGGAAGCGGCTCTTCAGCAAGCTCTGGCCGGGGCCGGTCTGGCGGCTTATGACGGCCCGCTCGTCGTCGGGGTCTCCGGCGGCCCCGACTCCCTGGCGCTGCTCGACTGCCTGGCCCGCATCTGCCCGGCAGAGCGGCTCGTTGTCGCCCATCTCGACCACGCCCTGCGGCCGATGTCGGCCGAAGACACGGCGCTGGTGGCGCGGGCGGCGGCCGCGCTCAGCCTGCGCTTCGCCGCCGAGCGTGCCGACGTCGCCACGCTGGCCCGCGACGGCCGCCAGTCGCTGGAAACGGCCGGACGCGCCGCGCGCTACGACTTCCTGGCTCGCGTGGCGCACGCGGCGGGGGCGGCGGCCGTCGTCGTCGGCCACAACGCCGACGACCAGGCCGAGACGATCCTGTTCCACCTGCTGCGCGGCGCGGGTGTCGGCGGCTTGCGCGGCATGGCCGCCGCCGCCCCACTGCCCGGCCGCCCCGACCTGTGGCTGTTGCGGCCGTTGCTGGGCGTCGCGCGGACCGACATCGAGGCGTACTGCGCCCAGACCGGTCTGCAGCCAACGACTGACGCCAGCAACATCGACCCAACCTTCAGCCGCAATCGACTGCGCCACGAGTTGCTACCCCTGTTGGCGACCTTCAACCCCCAGATCGCCCAACAACTGCGCGAAACAGGCGCGCTCGCGGCGGCCGAAGACGAGCTGTTATCAGAGCTGGAGGACGTTGCGTGGCGCGAAATCGCCCGGCCGTCGCCGCCAGAGCAGGTGCGCTTAGGCCGCGACGGCTGGCGAAACCAGCCGCTGGCTTTGCGTCGCCGGCTGCTGCGCCGGGCGGCGGCTGCCTGCCTGCCTGCGGGGGCCGAGGTCGGCTTCCAGACCATCGAGGCGGCGCGGCGCACGGCCGAGGGGGCGGCCAGCGGCGGTCGTGTGTCGCTGCCGGGTGGCGTGGTCATGGACGTAGGGTATGAGGCGCTGACATTCCGGCGTGGCGCGGTGGCCCTGGGCAATGAGTGGCCGCAACTGACCGCGCCAACGCCTGTGGCGCTGACCGTGCCCGGCGTGGTCGCGCTGGCCGGCGGCTGGCGGCTGACGGCCGAACCATGGCCCCATCCTGACCTGGATGCCGTCACCGCCAATGCCGAGATGTGGACGGCCGTCGTGGCCCTCGAAGCCAACGCTGCGCTATTCGTCCGGCCCCGCGCACCCGGCGAGCGCATCCGGCCGCTGGGACTGGGCGGGGCGACGAAGCTCAAGGAAGTGATGATCGACCGCAAGATTCCGGCCGCGGCGCGAGCGCTGTGGCCAGTGGTGGCCACAGCCGAATACCCCGTCTGGCTGCCCGGCCACGTGCTGGACGACCGTGCCCGCGTTCAGCCCGACAGCGCGTCCGTTGTGCGGCTGCGCTGTTCTTGGGTAGCGGGTGGCGAGTGCTGACCAACGACCAATAACTGACCTACTGCCCTACTGAATACTGGCAACTGATAACTGACATGGGCCTGCTAGGATTCGAACCTAGAACCAATCGGTTATGAGCCGACCGCTCTGCCGTTGAGCTACAGGCCCGTAAGAAGGGGCTAGTGGTCAGTGACTAGTGACTAGAATCTAGTCACTAGTCACTGACCACTAGCCCCTCTATGAAAGCGGCAGACGGGATTCGAACCCGTGAAAACAGCTTGGAAGGCTGTTGTGTTACCACTACACCACTGCCGCACAACAGTCGGGGCGGCCAGACTTGAACTGGCGGCCTCTCGGTCCCAAACCGAGCGCTCTGCCAAACTGAGCTACGCCCCGATGTAGAGAGTATAGCGGTTGGCGGGGAGGGAGTCAACGGAGCAGTAGGCAGTAAGCAGTGGTCAGTAGCTCAGTGGCGTTTGAACGCGCTGTTTACTCGCAACTCATCACTCCACGACTGCCTGACATAGCGGTATCCACGGCTGTCCGGCGATGATACGTTCATCGAGGATGGGCAGCGGCCGGCGGGTGAAGGAGTCGTAGAGCGTCAGCGCGCCGGTCAACGTCTGGCCGGGCGGCGCGTCAGGCGACACGGTCACGCGGTGGGGCGAGCGGACGAGCGACCCTTCGACCCACTTTAGCGTCGGAATGCCGCCCATCGCCGGCACCGCGTCTTGCAAGTCCCACCACGCCCAGTGGAAGCCGTCCGGCTCCAGGCCGATGAGGCGCACCGAGACGACGAGATCGCGGTTGACCGGCCGGCCGCTGCGAAACTCCTGATTCAACGTCAACGACTCGCCCGCCGCGGCCGACAGTCCGTTGAGCGTGCCGCCCGTCCAGACGATGCCCTGCCCCAGCGGCACGTAGTGGCCGCCGTCTTGCCCGCGCGGGAAGCGCCATTGGCGCACCGGGACGCCCCACGGCCCACGGTAGGGGGGCAGAGCAAGGGCGTCGATGGCCGCGTCGTCGACGACTATCGTCCAGTAGCCATCGAGGAAGTCGCCCGCCCAGTGGAGATAGAGCCGCCGGCGTCCTTCCAGTGTGTGGTCCCAGTCGTAGCCGATGAGCGTATAGGCGTCCATATTGCGGTGAACCGGGTTACGTGTCAGGGGGCGGGCAAAGGTATTCAAGACGCCAATTGCGGTCAATGCGTGCCGCTCGCCGTGTGCGCTGATTCCAACGTAGACGGTCAGATCGCCTAGCGGCGTCGTCGGCCGCGGCGTGGCGCGGAACTGGGTCAGGGTGATGCCTTCGGCCGCCCGCGCTGGGCGGTCGTCCTGCGCGTACAGCACGCCATCTTCGCCCACTAGATGCAAGAATAGCGAAAGATCGGCCGCCAGCGCCGCCGCCGGCCGCCAGGCGACGGTGACAACCGACTCCGCGCCCGGTGTCAGCATCACGTCGCGCGGCTCCTCGATGCGATAGCCGACAATCTCGATGCCCCCGCCCAGCGTCAATTGCGCCGGCTCATAGCCGATGGGCAGGACTTCGCGCGGCTGCTGCGGATAGAGGATCGCTTCGCCAATCGGCTCCGGCACGGGCAGATCGGCCAGCGGCGCGGTGGGTAGCCACGTCGTGACCACCGGCCGCCCCTCGGCAAACGCCTCGGCCGTCCGCCGCGCCCACGTTGTGTCATACGGCTCGCCGGTGGGAAAAACGAAGCGCACGTCCACGTCCGGCCGCTGCCCTTCGACCTCCTGTAAATACCACAGCGGCGTGGCCCAGTGCCAGTGGGCCAGAATGACGCTGTCGGGCGGGGCCTCAGCCAGCAGGCGGCCGACGGTGTCGCGGGCATCGGTCGCTTCGTGGTTTGCCCCGGCAGCCGAGGCATGACCGGGTGTCTGTCCCAGCGCCGCGACCCATACAAGGGCCGCGAACAAGATGGTCAGAGCTTGCCCCATCCCACGCCATTGGGGCAACGCATCGGGCAGGCGGCCGACGGCGTAGGCCAGCGCCAGCGCCGCGGGCACGTAGGCGGGCATCATGTACTCGACCGTCTGTGGCGCGCGGTAAGTGGCGGCGACGAAGACATAGACCGTGAACGTCCCACCGAGCAACAGCGCCAGCGGCCGGTCGCGCCAGACCATGAGCCTGTCTCTTATACACATCTCCGAGCCCACGAGACCGTACTAGATCTCGTATGCCGTCTTCTGCTTGCAACAAACACACGAAACGTCACTCGTATTTACGTCTGCTCCTCAACAACAGACCTCATGCACTATCCATCATCAAGCTCGACACACTACT
>CALLZA010000460.1 GCA_937858165.1 uncultured Ardenticatenia bacterium | reverse complement strand
TTATAGTGTTGGTCATCTTAATTCCACTTTGATTTTTAGTAAATCCCATATAAGAGTTGCGTTGCACTTTAGATGATGATCGAATAAGAGATCCTTAATGTTGTATAATATTTTTTTTTTTCAAGCAGAAGACGGCATACGAGATCTAGTACGGTCTCGTGGGCTCGGAGATGTGTATAAGAGACAGCTGCTCCCCTGCGAGGAAGAACCCTCTCCCACAGGGCGAGGGAGCGTCTACCTGCCGGCCGCCCTGTCGGGCTACGACGGCGGTTTTGCGGCGTTGGGCTGCGAACAGTCGCCCTTGGGCGACGACGCGGGAACCGTGACAGGGGAGTTGGCCGTGTGGCAGCCGCTCGTCCTGCGCTTCGCGGGCCCGGCGGCCAGCGCGGCCGACAACGGCCCCAACCCGTTCCTCGATTACCGTCTGACGGTGCGCTTTGCCGCTCCGTCCGGCCGCGCCTACGACGTGCCCGGCGCCTTCGACGGTGACGACCGCGGCGGCGGGGTGGGCGACCAGTGGGCAGCGCGCTTCGCCGCCGACGAGCCGGGGCGCTGGCGCTGGTGCGCTTCATTCCGCGCCGGGCCGGGCGTGGCCGTCGATCTCGACCCGACGACCGGCGCGCCGCTGGCGTTCGACGGGGCGGCGGGCACGTTTGACGTGGCTCCTTTAGAAGCGCAGGGGAGCAGGGCGGCCGATTTCTTCACTCTGGGGCGACTGGAATACGTCGACGGCCACTACCTCAGGTTCCGCGACGGCCCTTACTGGATCAAGACCGGCACCAACAGCCCGGAGAATTTGCTGGCCTACGTGGGCTTTGAGGACGCGGCCGACACACCCGCCGGTTTCCGCCACGCCTACGCCACCCACGTGGCCGACTGGCGGCCGGGCGACCCAACGCTGCCGGGCGCGGCCGACGAGGGGAAGGGGCTCATCGGCGCACTCAACTATCTAGCCGAAGCCGGCGTCAACTCCGTCTACTTCCTGCCCATGAACCTGGGCGGCGATGGCCACGACACCTGGCCCTTCCTGTCACCCGACGACGTGACCCATTACGACCTGGGCAAGCTGGCGGCGTGGCGCGTCGTCTTCGAGCACGCCCAGCGGCGCGGCATCGCCCTGCACGTGGTGCTGAGCGAGACGGAGCCGGCCAACCGGGGCTGGCTCGACGACGCCGACGCCGACGGCGCGGCCGTAGGCGCCATCCTGAGTACGCCGCGCCGCCTCTTCTACCGCGAACTGGTCGCCCGCTTTGCCGACCTGCCGGCCATCAAGTGGAATCTAGGCGAGGAGAGCGTCTATAGTGGCGACGAGGCGGTGGCCCTGGCCGGCTATTTGGCCGCGCTCGATTGGGCCGACCACCCCATCGCCCTGCACAACCCGGCCGACTGGTTCGGCCCCTATGAGGACACGCTCGGCCGACCGGAGTTCTCGGCCACGTCCATCCAGTATCAACCCGACGAGGCCGGGGCGCTGGTGGAGCGGTGGCGGGCGGCGTCGGCCGGGGCGGGGCGGCCGTGGGTCATCGACATGGACGAGAACCGCCCGGCGCAGGAGGGGCTGACGCCCGACAACGCCGGGCCGCTGCGCAAAACGATCCTCTACGACACACTGTTCAGTGGCGCGGGCGGCATCGAGTGGTATCTGGGCTACCACCCGCTGCCCGTTGGCGGCGATCTGAACGTGGAGGACTTCCGCACGCGGGCCGAGATGTGGGCCTACGCCACCCACGCGCGGCACTTTCTGGAAGAGAACACCCCTTTCTGGCGCATGGCCCCGGCCGACGCGCTGCTGAGCGGCGAGGCGCAGGACTACGGCGGCGGCGAGGTACTGGCCCTGCCGGGCGAGGTCTACGCCGTCTATTTGCCCTCAGCCGCCCGCCCGGCGACGCTGGCCGCGCCCGACGGCGATTACACCCTGCGCTGGTACGATCCGCGCACGGGGGAGTTCGCCGAGCCGCCGCTGGCGCTGTCGGCCGCCGGGGGCGCGCTGCTGCTGGGCCTGCCGCCGGGCAACACCGCCGGCGACTGGGTGGCCCTGGTGACGGCCGCGGCCTACGTCACGCCCCTCCCGGCCGCCTACCCGTAAGCTAGGGGCTAGGGATTAAGGATTAGCGCAGAGCTCTCTGGGCTAATCCCTAATCCCTAGCCCCTAATCCCCAGCCCCTGTTATGCGATTTGTAATGTGCTCATGGTACGTTAAGCATGGAACGAACAGCAGCAGGCAACATGAGGCACGCCCGCCCGGGAGATCGGGGCCGCCGCCCCCGCGCCTCAGGGATGCAGCAACAACGTGGCCGACAACAATCGTGTGGTCGAATTCGACGGCGAGCGCTACTTGCAGATTCGCGGCGCGTGGTACAACGCCCGCACCTACATCAAACCCCCGGAGATCGTCAGCCGCCGCCTGGACGAGCGCTTCGGTACGGCCCGACCGCCGGAGGCCAAGCCGGCGCGGCCGCCGCAGCGCCAGCTACGGGGGTAGAAGAGGCAGCGCTCACGCCAGGGACGCCAAGGGAATTTCTTCTTGGCGTTCTTTGCCCTTGGCGTCCCTGGCGCGAGTTCTACTAACTTCACACTGTCCCTGAGCCTGTAACCTCGACTACTGCCCCGCGGCCGCGCTTGGGCTATACTAAGCGGGTGAACACCAGCCTCAGCAGCCCTCTGCCGGTCGTGTCCGATGCCGTACGGGTGTCGGAGCGCGCCGAACGCGAGCAACAGTATCAGGACCTGCTGATCACGTCCTCGACGATCATCGCCCTGCTGGCGTTGCTGTGGGGCCTCATCTACCTCTACACCGGCGCGGTCGTGGCCGGGGCCATCCCGCTGCTCTACGCGGCGCTGTCGTTCGTCAGCATCGGCTACTATGCGCTGACCGGCCGCTACCACCTGTTCCGCTTCATCCAGCTTCTCGTGACGCTGCTCTTCCCGGCGGCGCTCATGCTGGTACTGGGCGGCTTCATCAACTCCAGCGGCGTCATCCTCTGGTCGCTGACTTCGCCCGTCGGGGCAATGCTCTTTGCCGGGCGGCGACAGGCAACGGGCTGGTTCGCGGCCTTCATCATCCTGGTCGTCTTCGCCGGGCTGATGGACGCCGGTGTGGTGCCGTTGGGCGTCGCGCCGGTCAGCCTGCCGTCGGTCGACCTGACGACGACGTTCTTCATTATGAACATCGTCGGCCCGTCGGTGGTCGTCTTTCTACTGCTGGCCTATAGCACCCGCCAGCGCGAACGGTCACGAGAGTTGCTGCTGCTGGAGCAGGCCAAGTCAGAACAGCTCCTGCTCAACGTCCTGCCGCAGACTATCGCCGCGCGACTGAAGGCGGGCGAGGGGACGATTGCCGAGTGTTACGACGAGGCCAGCATTCTCTTCGCCGATATCGCCGGATTTACGCCGCTGTCGGCCGAGCTCGGCGTGGAGTGTGTCGTGGAGCTGCTCAACGACATCCACAGCGCCTTCGACGCCATCGTCAAGCGCCACGGTCTGGAGAAGATTCGCACCATCGGCGACGGCTACATGGTCGTCTCCGGCGTGCCCACCCCTCGCCACGACCACGCCCAGGCCCTGGTCGACGCGGCGCTGGAGATGCTGGCCTTCGTCCGCAACTGGCCCTCACCCCACGCGGCGCGCATCCGCCACCGCATTGGCATCAACAGCGGCGCGATCATGGCCGGGGTCATCGGCCGGGCAAAGTTCAGCTACGACGTCTGGGGCGATCCGGTCAACGTCGCCAGCCGCATGGAGTCGTCGGGCCTGCCCGACTGCATCCAGATCAGCGAGCGGACGTATGAACTCGTCAAGGACGCGTTTGTCTGCCGGCCGCGCGGCACAATCGACATCAAGGGCAAGGGGCAGATGAGGACGTGGCTGGTGGAGGGGAGAAGAAGGGGCCAGGGATTAGGGATTAGGGATTAGGGAAGAGAGATATGGAATCGCAACTATTTCCGGCACTATTTGTGTTAACGCCGGTGGCGCTAGGGATCGGCCTGTTGCTGGTGATCTGGTATCGGCGCGGTAAAGAGTACTGAAAGGGAGTGGGGGGCTAGGGAAGAGCGCTCTTCCCTAGCCCCTAATCCCGAATCCCTAGCCCCTAAATGAGCGTGCTATTCAGCCGCACATGCTGCACTTTCATGCACTGATTCATCACCACGTCTAGCCCGGCGGCGCGGGCGGCGGCGGCGGCTTCCTCGTTTGTAATCCCCAACTGCATCCACACCGCCCTGGCCCCGGCGGCGATGGCCTGCGCCACAATCGGCCCCACTTCCTCGCTGCGGCGAAAGATCTGCACCACGTCGATCGGCCGCGGCGCGTCGTCGAGCGACGGGTAGACCGTCTCGCCCAGCACCGCACCGCTGAGCGTCGGGTTGATGGGGATGATGTGGTAGCCGTTGTCCTGAAGATAGGCGGGCACGAAGTGGCTGGGCCGGGTCGGGTCGTCGGTCAATCCGACGACGGCCACGTGCTTCGCCTCGCGCAGAATACGGGTGATGGTTGCCTGATCGGTGTCGGTCATGGGGGAATTATAGCCGAGTTACTCGCGGATAGGCTCACGCCAAGACACAACGTACGCCAAGTTCAGAATCCTTCTGAGCTTGGCGTACGTTGCGTCTTGGCGCCTTTGCCTCTTAGGGCCTTTGCGTGAGCGCCTTACTCCGCCAGCGCGCTCCCCGGCGCGAACGTATCCAACAGCAGCCACGTCGCGGCGAAGGCGTTGTTGTCGCCGGTGGCTAGCGTGGCGGCGTAGCGGCCGTCGAGCACCAGCGCCGCCTCGTCGCCGATGACCGTCACCGCGTCGGGCGACACGCGCAGCGCAGCGCCGCGCTCGATGCCCACCACCGGCCACTCCGGCGCGGCCACCACGTGGCTGACCATCCGGCCGTAGAGGTAGTCATAGAGCGGTCGCGGCTCGAACACCGCCGGCAACAACCCTAGCCCCGGCTGAATATTGACATAATCTGCCAGGAAGCTATCGCTCGACTGGTACTCGACGTTATCGCTGGTGGGCGTCGCCTCGGCGCTCATGGCCGCGCCCAGAGCCGCCGCCGCCGCCCGGTCGGCCAGCAGCACGCCGCCGCCCCGCCACCAGTCGCGCAACGCCGCGTCCGTTCCGGCGGCGCGCATCTCGGCCACCAGGGCGGCCATAAGGGCCGCGTCGTTGCCTGTGAAGAAGATTGCCCCGGCGTCGGCCAGTTGCGCCGCCAGCGCGGCCTGGTCGATGCCCGGCGTCAGGGTGATCAGCGTCGGCCGCGCGTCCAGCCCCATGTTGCGCAGCCGGTTGCGCCAGTAGCGCCCCCAGCCATCGGCGGCGCGCGTCCGCGGCCCGGCCGACAGGACGATCGTCGGCCCGTCGGCGGCGTTGGCGGCGGCCACAAACTCGGCCATGACCGCGCCGCGCGTCGCCGGGCTGAGGTCGCCGGAGACGAACAGCGTCCCCGCGCCGGTCGGGGCCAGCAGGGCGTCGAACGTGCGTCCGCTGATGTCGGGCGCGGCTTGCGGCGCGCCGTCGACCCACGGCTGCCGCGCCGCCAGATCATAGGCATACGGCCCCGGCGGCAAGACGTGGAAGGCCACGTCGTGGATGTCGAGAATGGCCGGGTCGCTGCCCAGGTACTGCGCGCCCGCCGCCGCGCCATACGTCTCGCCGTCGAGGGCCACGGCCGCATACCAGCCGGTCACGTCGCGCACGACGAGATTCTCGTCGATGACCCCGGCCGTGCCCCAGTCGAAACCAACGGCCAGCTTGTCGCCCGGCTTTTCGACCATCGCCTGCAACAGCCGCGCCGTCCGGCCGCGCTCCAGTACGTGCTGGTCAATGACCGCCTCTTGCAGGCCGAAGATCAGGCCGCGCGTTGCCGCGTCGTCGGGGCCATACCACAGATCGAGCGCCCCCTGGTGCAGCCCGTGCCAGGCGAAGTTGTCCCCCAGATAGCCGCCGATCATGTAGCGCGAGATGACCGCCGCCCCGGCGCTGTTGCCGCCGACGGCCGCGCCGTTGGCGTAGCCCGCCGCCAGGGCTTCTTCGGTCGGGGTGTTGGCCACCACGCGCATGGCCACCGTCTGATCGCCGCCCAGGATGTAGAAGCCGTCTACTTCCGGGCCAAGCTGGGCGACGCGAGCCGGGTCGAGCGCGTCGGCGCGAATCTGAATGTCCACCACGGTTGACACACACGTCTGCCCGGCAGCGGCCACGGCGGCGCACGCCTCAGCGATCTGGTCGGCGCGCGTCTGGGCCAGCTCCAGATTGGCGCGGCGTTGGGCCTTGCTGATCGTGTCGGCGTTGGTATGGTAGGTGATGGGCAGGACGCGAATGGTGACGACCGCGTCGGGGGAGAAGGCCGCGGCCTGCGCGGCGAACAGTTCCAGGGTGTCGGCCTCGTAGCCCGCGCCAATGGGCACGAGGCGGGTCGGGTTCTGGCCGGCTGCGCCACCGACGGCCGCCAGCGCAACCACTACACCGGCCAACCACAACAGGGCGCGGGCGCGCCGCAAGCTCCGCCAAATCACGTCGGGCATGGGTGTTCCTCCAGATTGTGAATGGGGCGCGGCGGCTCGCTTGGGGCCGGCGCGCCGTGAATCTATCGCCGTCTATACCTCTGATTATATCCGGGTATATGGCAACTGCCGCTCCCGTCCATTACTCTGTAGCCACGGTTGTCGTCGAGAGGAGAAAAGGAAGGTTGACATGGCGCAGCGCGGGACAAACGGCAGGCCGGTCGTACTGGTTCTGACGCTGGCGTTGGTCGGCGCGCTGTTGGTAGGGTTGGCGACGGCCGGGCTGGTGGCCTCAGCCGGGGCCACGGACACGGCCCCGGCAGGCCTTTTCAATTGGCTGCTTAGCAGCCCCGACGAGCGGCCGCCGGCGGTCCCCCCACCGTGCATGACCGCCCTGCTGGCGGCCCACGAGGGCGCACGCGCAGCGGTGTTCGTGCCCGCCGCGGACACGGCCGCACGTGACTCCCAGGCCACTGTGGGTTGAAACTGCTCCGTACAGACGTACTGGAAGAAAGCATCCACACGACGACAACCAACACGCGCAACCACCCCTGGATCA
>CALLZA010000459.1 GCA_937858165.1 uncultured Ardenticatenia bacterium | reverse complement strand
GCACTGGCGGCTGCGCGAGGAGGCGGGCAACGTCTGCAGTAACGGGCAGCGGCCTTGGTGGTTAGACCCGTCCACATCTGGGGATGCGGCCTCCGTCGTAGCCGCGGACTGGGCGGGGACGGTCGATGCCCACGTCATCCCCGCCGACGCCAACCGGCCGCCGGGCCGCTACACCGTCCAGGTGGCCATCGAGGGCGCGGACGACCGGCGGCTGCAACTGGTGGCCGAGGACGGCCGCTGGCTGGCCGACGAGTTACGTCTGTCGAGCGTGAGCGTCACTGCGCCCTAGGCCGGGTTGCACTCCTCCACGTTCAGCGGCCTGAAGCAGCGGCGACAATCGACGAACCGCGGGTCGTCGTTGCCCTGCATAATCACCACCCCCAAGGGCATGGTGTAATGCTCGGCGCGGCGGGCGGGCATGGGCCGGGGGTTGGTCGTGCCCGGCTGTTGCGGCCACTCGATGCCGCCCGTGGCCGTGCGCGCCGGGATGAGCCAGTAGTCGCCGCGGCGGTAGCGCTGGTTGGCGGCAAACTGCACCTCGATGCCGTCCTCCAGCGCCAGCCAGCCGAAGTCGGGGTTGCCCGCCTCGCCGCGCCACGTTCGCGCCGCGCCGTCGACCAGTGTCAGCCCGCCCTCGCTCTCCTCGCCGGCGCGCTGGTCCCAGCGGCGCAGCAGCGGCCGCGTCGCCAGATCCATGTTAACGCCCACCGCCCCGGCCAGCGTTGCCGTCCGCTCCAGCGGATCGACGGCGACGACCTGATGCAGCGGCGGGGGCGACGCGTCGAAGCGCTCGTTGAGGCTGCTGTCGTCGTTGACAAGCTCCACCCAGTCGCCCGGTCGCAGCCCAAAGCGCTCGTCGCGCCCCAGATGGAGAAGGCTCAGCTGGGTGTCCGTCTGGCGGATGGGCACGGCCAGGGGGAAGACGACCGAGCCGTTGTCGCGCGACCACTTGAAAGTGGCCTCGGCCGCGCCCCCGCCGCGATGGATCTCCACCCGGTAGAGCTGGTTCTCCAGCCCCCGATAGCGCGAATCGGACGGGACGACGCAGGCCTCGTCGCTGCGGGTCTCCACAGCCCGCGCACTCATAGAGCCGCGCGCAGGCGACGACGGCCACCGGCGGTGCAGGACGTCGCAGGTGAGATCGACGTTGATGTCGAACGGCTCACCCGCGTCGTCGCGAAGCTCATCGACGGCCCGCAGACGACAGACGACCTGGGCGCGCGTGGCCGTGTCCGGCCCACCCAGGGCCACCTCGCGGATGGGCGCGGCCGTCTCGTGATAGGTGACGTGGCGCTCCCAGACGTCGAGATAGACGATGTAGCGGCCGTTCGGCTCCAGCTCGCCGGTAAAGGTCAGTTCGCCGTCTGGTACTTCGACCAGGTAGCCGCCGACGTAGGCCCGGCCGCCGCGGGCGACGAGGCTGCGGTTGGCGGCGTTGCCCTCGCCAGCGACCCGGAACGCGTCGGGGCCGCCGGCGATGGCGTAGGGGCCGAACAGGTCGGCCGTCAGCCGCCGCAGCATGTGCAGCAGGATGGCCGACTGCTCGTTGAAGTCGGCGTCGAGCTGCACCCGCCCCTGCTGCAACAGAACGCGGCTGAAGTTGTAGAGCGGATCGAACGTATCGCGCGAGAAATCCCCTTTCATGGCACACTCCTGGTCAACTGGCGTAGATGATGCCCGCGTCCATCGCCGCGGGCGCATATTCGTCGAGCCGGGCGCGCAAGTTGGCGGCGCGCTGCGGCGTGTAGAGATCGTGGAAGACGCCCATCTCCGACTCGTCGTCGGCCCCGCGGCTGATCTCCGGGGCACAGTCGAGCGACAGGCGAGCGTAATCGGGCCGGCCGTAGCGCACGGCGTCAAACAGCGGCCGGACGCGCAGCGCCTCGGCCGCCCGCAGCGCATCGCGGGCCGGGCCGGTCACCGCCGGGTCGATGGCGGCCAGCGCGCCGTCGGGCTGGCAGCGGTAGCGGCGCGGCGTGCGCGAGCCGGGCGGCACATAGCAGAAGCGCAAACAGCCGATCTGCCGCCGGCCGACGGTCATCAGCCCGGTAAAGATGCTGTTCTCGCCCAGTTCCACAGCGTGGACGAGCACCTCGCCGAAGACGGTCGTGCGCTCGATGGTCAGAATCGCGTGGGCCAGCCGGCAGTCGGGGGCGCTGATCGCCTCGCGGCCGTCGCCCGTGGCGTCGAGGATGGAGTCGACGACGCGCACGGCCAGCGGGTCGCCGGCCACGGTGTCGAGGGTGATGAGGATGGAGCCGATGATGCTGTGGTCGATCAGCAGCCGGGCGTCGGTGTTGATGAGGTGGATGCTCGGCTCGTTGCCGCGCTCCGGCTCGCAATCGGGGCCGATCTGCCAGCCGGGGACGAGCGTGCTGTGGCGGATGGTCAGCGAGGCGAGCGGCCCTTCGACTTGCAGGCCGCGGCCGACCAGCAGCAGCCCGTCGAGCGTCACCCGACCGCCGGCGCAGCCCTCGATACTCAGCGCGTCCGGCTGCGACGTCTTGAAGTCGAGCAGGCGCAGGATGGGTCGCTGGGCGTTGGCGGCGCGAATCTGGAGCGTCTGGTCGCGGCGGGCAAAGCGGACGACCAACTCCTCCACATAGTCACCGCCGTCCTGAATCTCGATGACGGCGTGGCGCGGTGGCGTCTCCGCCCGCTCCCAGGCCAGCAGCGCCTCGCGAACGGTATGGAACTCCCACTCATCCCCCTGGCCGACGCGATAGACGACCGCCCCGGCCGGCTGGCTGATGTCGCGTTCGTACTCGCCGCCGCCCAGGTCGTCGCTGAAGCCGTAGTGGTAGCGCACCCAGACGCCGCGGCGGGGCATCTGGCGCGGGTGGAAAGCGATGCGCCCCGTCTCCGGATCGACGGCCACGCGGTCGCGCGGCGGCGAGTAGCCCCAGCGGCTCAGGTCGGCCGGCACGATCCGCTCAGCGGGGATAGGGCCGTCGCCCGTGCCCACCCAGCCGGGGGCATAGATCAGCAGGCTGCGTCCTTCGCCATAGTACTCCGGGTTGGCCCAGCCGGCGCGCGCCGGGCGCTCGGCCCGCACCTCCAGGGCGCGGCGGGTGATGGGCGCGGGCACGTTGAGCGGCCCGGCGATGGTCGTCGGGTCGCTCTCCGGCGTGGGCCGGGTGAACAGCGGCGCGTCGTTGCCCAGGGCGCTGAAGCTATAGAAGCGCGGGTCAACGTCTTCCAGGCAGTAGGCCGCCGTGCGCGTGACCGAGTAAGGGCGCAGCCGCCAGACGAACAGGCCGACGCTGGGGATGTTGAAGCGGCCCAACGTGCGGCTGCTGTTGGGGCGGCGCACGTCGACGGTGTGGGCCAGCGTGTCGAACGGGCCGCCCAGCAGGGCCAGGGCCGCGCCGTCACGCAGATCGGCCGTGCCGCCGCGCGCCGGCCATTGGTGGTTGAGCGCCTGGTTCCAGCCCAGCAGCCGGTAGAACTCGACCGCCCGCGCCGGCCAGCCGGCCACGCGCCGGCTCAGCAACTCCAGCAGGGCCAGCGTCCCCTTGCGGCGGCGCAGGGCGATGGTGTTGGCCACCTCGCGGCGCGGGGTCAGGATTTTGTTGCGCGCCGCGCCGGCGGCCTGGGCCGGGTCGCCCGGCTGCCCGGCGTCGAACACCGGGCGGTAGCCGACCAGATCGCCGATGTAGGGCACCACCCACGCCTCGCACGTTTCAATGAACCAATTTTCGTACAGCCGTTCAATATCGGCCTCGATCAGGTTAGCTTGCTCGCCGATGACCCGCAGCAGGGCGCGCAGGGGCCAACCGGCGGCGTCGTCGCGCTGGCGGTGGACGACAGGCAGCAGGTCGAAGAGACGGTCGGCGGGGTCGATCATGTCAACTCCTTCAGGATCAGCGTCTCGGGCAGGCGCGGATCGAGGATGGCCAGTTGGGCGGGCTGCAGAACGGTCGGGTCCGTGCGGTCGGGGCGGGCCATCTCGGCCTTGATGCGCGCCCGGGGACGAGCGTTGGGCGTGGCGGCGTCCTTAGCCAGGGTCTCCAGCCGCGTCGCCAGAGCCGGCCCGGCCACGTCCGCGCCGGTCAGGCCGTCGAGCAGATCGAGATCGGCGTAGACGACGCCGGGCACGCCGTGGATGGCGGCGATGATCTCGCCGGCGGTCACGTCCTGGCCCAGGTCGCGGCGGCCGAAGCTCAGCCGGTCATAGAGCCGGGCGCGGATCTGCGGTGCGACGGCCGACCACAGGTAGTCGGGATGGAGCCGCACCCCGGCGATGACCACCAGCAGAATTAGCTCGCGCAGGGCGATCTGCACCGGCGTCCACGGATCGCCGGCGCGGGCCAGGGCCAGCCGCAGGTTGCGGTAGAGGTCGGAAGTCGTGTCGATGGGGATGTCGTCGGCCCCGGCGATGGTCAGGTGGACGACGCTGCGCCGGCCGTCGCTCAATTCGGCCGCCGCTGCCTTGCCGATGCCGGCAAAGGTGCGGGCGAAGTCGGCGTAGTCCTGGACCGATACGAGCCGGTCGAGGGCCATGACGGCCAGCGGCGCGTTGGCCCGCGTCGAATCGCGCCCTTCACGGTCAGCCCCGCCAGTAGCCGGCAGGGCGTTGATCACGTCCTTGACCCCCAGCGGCCGGGTGGCCAACTGTTTGATGCGCCCGGCGGGGACGTTGCCCGGCTGGCCCAGCCCGCTGCGATAGACAGCGGTGACGTTCTCCACTCCGGTCGGCAGGCGCGCGCCGTTCTGGCCGTCGCCGAAGATGACCGTCGTGGCGTCGAACTCCTTCTCCTCGCGCCGCTCCAGCACGTAGGCGCGGTCGGCCGGGCCGAGCAGAACGTGGTTGTCGGCCTCGCGCCAGCGCACGTCGTTGACGCGGACGGTCAGCGTGCTCTCGGCCCCGGCGGGCGTCGGCGCGGGCAGATAGGTCAGCGGCGGCTTGCGCAGATCGAACGCCGGCCAGCGCCGGCGGGCGTCGCCGCTGCCCAGCACTTCACTGACCGTCTCGCCGTGGGTGGCGCGGACGGTGTTGGCCAGCAGCACGGCCGTGTCGCGCTTGTAGCGGTAGGCCAGCTCGTTGGCGAAGGTCAGTTCGGTGCGCGGGCCGCCGTTGTCGCTGACGATGGCCGCGTTGCGGATCATGACTAGTTCCGAAGCCATGACGCCGGTCACGCCGTCCAGATCGGCCCGTTCGCCGCTGACGACGACCCAGCGGCCGGGGGCCAGCCCTTCGTAGACGCCGTTGAGCTGGATGGTGTTGGGCATCGACTCGGCGGGCACGGGCGCGACAATCGGTTCCTCGGCCGGCGTCAGTCGCTCCGTCGCCAGATAGACGCGCGTGGTGCGCACGTTGCTGAAATCGTTGCCGCTGAACCACGTCGCTTCGCCCAGGTCGAGCCGGGTGCTCTTGCCGCTGAGGCCATAGGCGGCCAGCGTCTCGTTGTCGATCTGGTCGGCTGTGGGCGCGTAGGACAGCACGCGCTCGCCGGCCCGCTCGATGATGACGCGCGACCCGGTGGGGATGTCGTACTCAGCGTCAAGGTAAAGCGTCGAAGGGTGGTGACGGGCCGGGTTAGCGATCTGTATCGCGATGGCCCCCAGCGGCGGATCCAATGGGATGGAGGATGCGCCGTTGTTGTGCGGGTCGTCGATTGCCCACTCCGCATAGGTCACCTGGCCGCCGTCATCGGGGATGTCGGCGATGAGCGGCGCGTTGTGGCCGAAGGGCGCGGCCGTGGCCCGCACGACGAAGATGGCCGTCTCCTCGGCCGGTGGCCCGCCGTCGCTGCCCAGCCCGAAGACCCGCGCACCCTTGTAGAGATCGGCCAACAGCTTCGTCCGGCCGAGCGTCGTGCCGCCCAGCGTCGTCGCCAGCAGCCGCAGCCGCAGATCGGACGTGGCGTTGAACGTCGCCGCCGTGTCCAGCGCCAGGTGGTAGGGCGTAGCCGGGGGGATGGCCGCGGCGCTGATGGGCGCGGCCAGTTGACCGGCCAGGGCCTGAATGGGGTCACCCTGCGTTGGCGGCGCACCGCCGGCCAGCAGCGCCGCCAGGGCCAGCGTCAGCCGTTGCATCAGCCCCACGGCCCGGCTCTGTCCGGCCGATAGGTCGTCGTCCAGGAGGGCGTCGAGCAGCGTGGTCAGCTCTTGCAGCGCGACGCCGGCCGCCACCTCGCCGCCGCCGTCGGGGTCGGTCAGGGCGTCCATCGTCAGCAGCAGCGCCTCGACCAGCTGCCCCTGGGCCGCTTCGAGCGCTTCCATCTCCCCGTCATCCAGCGCGTTGAGGGCAGTCACCAGCGCCCGGAGAAGGCCGGCCAGTGCGCCCGAACCGCCGGGCAGCGCAGCCACGGCCGACGGCGTGGCCGTGGGGGTTACCACCGGCAGGACGATCCGCGTCCGGTTGGCGGCGCGATCCTCGATGGCCTCTTCGACCCGCCACAATACCGGGTCCTGGCCCGGGCGCTCGACCAGCAGCCGATCGCCGCGGCGCAGGTTCAGGCCGACGCCGGCGACGTAGAGGTTCTCGGGCTGCACGCTCAGGTTTTGCGGCCGGCTCTGGCGCGGCCGGATGCGGTTCCACGAAGCGCGGGCGGTGATCGCCTCGGCCGTCTCGAACACCTGCGCCTTCTCCTCCTCGCCGGCGGGCTGGCTCTGGGCCTTCGTACCGGCGGGGATAGTCGTCTCCTCAGTGAAGCTGTCTTCCAGCGTGAAGGAGAGGTAGACGCTGGCGCTCAGCCCGGGGCGGGCGCGATAGCCCACCAGTCGGGCCAGGTTCATAACCGACAGCCGCTCGGTAGCCGGGCGCAAGTACCCCTCGTTGGCGAAGCGCTCCTGGTAGAAGGTCAGCACGTCGCCGACGATGGCAAAGGCATCGAGCAGGGCGATGGATGGGTCGTCGGGGCGGCGCGTCGTCAGGGCGCGCAAGGGCGCAACGGGAGCGGCGGCGAGCGCGGCTGGGGGGGGACCTCCGGCCCCCGGGGGGGCGGCCGCCGCCGACCCCGCCCCGCCCCCCCAGCCCACCACCACACGCGCCGCCCCCCCCGCGGCCGCGGCACCCACACACCCG
>CALLZA010000458.1 GCA_937858165.1 uncultured Ardenticatenia bacterium | reverse complement strand
TACCATTCTCGCTTCTTCTGCTGTACTCTTTTAGCGTCGTCGTCGCTCATTATTTGCGTATTTGCAGTTGAGATGCCGACCTAGACACTGAGCGTTTGTCGTGCTTGGTGCGTCTCTGTCCATCTTGGAACTTTTTTTTTTTGTTAATGATACGGCGACCACCGAGATCTACACTAGATCGCTCGTCGGCAGCGTCAGAGGTGTATAAGAGACAGGCCCATCGCGCAGACCGACCAGCGGCCGCCAGCCGAGCTTGCTGCGGATGCGCCGGTAGTCGCCGTAGTAGTCGCCGATGTCGATGCGCTTGCGCTCGTCGGGAAAGGGGCGCAGATCGAACTGCCCGCCGCCGTTGACCTCGATCATCAACCGCGCCAGGTTGAGCAGGTTGATCGGGTCGTCGCTGCCCAGGTTGTAGATCTGCCCGTCGGCCGCCTCGTGGAAGGCGACCATCAGCAACGCCTCGATGACGTCGTCGATGTAGTTGAAGTCGCGCACTTGTAGGCCGTCGCCGAAGATGCTCAGCGTCTGCCCCTCCAGCAGTTGGCGGAACCACCAGCCGATGAACGTCTGCCGCGCGTCGCGGATGCGCATGCGCGGCCCATAGGTGTTGGTCAGCCGCAGCGAAACGGTGCGCAGACCATACACCTGGTGGTAGACGATGTGGTACCACTCGCCGGCCAGCTTGTTGATGCCGTTGACGTCGGCCGGTTGCAACGGGTGGCGTTCGTCGACGGGCAGGTACTCCGGGCGGCCGTAGATCTGTCGCGTGCTGGCAAAGACGACCTTGGCCGCCGGGTTGCCGTGGCGACACGCCTCCAGCAGCGAGAGCTGGCTGCGGGCGTTGATCTCCAGGTCGGTGTAGGGGTCGATCATACTGTCGGTGTGGCTGACCTGCCCGGCCAGATTGAAGATGACGTCCTGCCCCTGCACCAGATAGCGCAACCCGTGCTCGTCGCGCATGTCGGCGATGTTGACCCGCAGCCGATCCTCCAGGCCGTGGATGTTGAAGACGTTGCCGCCGTACTCCGGGATCAGTGAATCGAGAATCAGCACCTCCGCCCCCAGCGCCACCAGCCGGTGGGCCAGGTTGGAGCCGATGAAGCCCAGGCCGCCGGTGATGAGGACGTGCTTACCGCGGAAGGTGGCGTTGTGTTCAGTGGGGACGGTCGGCATAGGGCTGGGCCTGGGGGGCGTTGGTTTCGGCGGCATTGGCCGGCGCGGTCGCTTCCTGGCGCCAGACAAGGCGATACCACAGCTTGGTCAGGTCGCGGGCGACCTGAGCCAGGCGGCGGAAGCGGAAGAACTGCGACTTGCCGTAGGCGCGGTGGAAGTGGTGGACCGGCGTCTCCGTCAGCCGGAAGCCGGCGTCCTGGGTCTTCTTCATCAGTTCGACGCAGATGACGCCGCTATTGGCCTCCAGCTGAACGTGCTCGAACACCTCGCGGCGCATGAGGCGGAAGTCGCAATCCACGTCGCGCAACCGCAGGCCAAAGGCGGCCTTGATGATACCCTGGTACAGCCGGCCGATGACGACCCGATGCACCGGGTCGTTGCGCTCGATCTTCCAGCCGTTGATGAAGTCCACGTCGTTGGTCACCAGGGCGGCCAGGTTCTTCAGTTCGCGCGGGTCGTACTGGGCGTCGCCGTCGGTGTAGAAGACCCAATCCTTGGTGGCGCTATAGAAGCCGGTGCGCAGCGCGCCGCCGTAGCCGCGGTTCTGCGGGTGGTGGATGATGCGCACTTCGTTGGGGTAGACGCGGGCCAGCTCGTCGAGGACGGCCGCGGTGTGGTCCTGGCTGCCGTCGTTGACGACGATGACCTCATAGTCGTCGGTCAGCTCGCGCAGCGTCAGCAGAACGGTGATGACCATACTGCTGATGGTGCCGGCGTCGTTGTAGGCCGGGAAAAAGGCCGAGATGCTGTAGTCGTTCTTTGCCATCGTTGCGTCAGGTTATCATACCCGTTCCGGCCCCGTTCGGCCAATCACCATCTCGCTGTCGCCCAGCCCGAACCGGAAGCCCGCTCGCTCCAATCGTTTCATCGCGTCCATGTTGCTCCTTGTCCTCGTCCTCTGCGCCGGCGGATCAATCCGCCGGCTGCTAGACTTACCTAATAGATTTAACGGCAGAAACGACAGCCTGCTCGCGCTCATCCTTGGCCATCTTGCCGACAATCAGCCCCAACGCCCGAATCACCAGCGCCGTCAGGTTACTCATCTCCACATTCGGCCGCTCCCCCCTGATACGCCTCCGCCAGCGCGCACATCCGCCGGTAGAGACCGGGGACGGAAGAAGAGGAAGAGGGTCGCACCGGCCGCGGCCGTGTGCTATCATGCTGGCGAACAGCCATGCACCCAGGAGCAACGCCACCGGGCCGCCCCGCCCCCCACACCGCCCCCCAATCGCCCACGGTCGAACTGACCGTCATCGTGCCCACGCGCAACGAGGCCGGCAACGTCGGCCCGCTGCTCGACCGGCTGGGCGAGGCGCTGGACGGCCACTCGTTCGAGGTGCTGTTCGTGGACGACAGCACGGATGCTACGCCACAGATCATCACCGCCGAGACGGCCGTCCGCCCCTTCCCGGTGCGCGTCATCGCCCGGCCGCCGGCACGGCGCAACGGGCTAAGCGGGGCGGTCGTCGAGGGCATGGCCGCCGCGTCCGGCCGCTGGCTGTGCGTCATCGACGCCGACTTGCAGCACCCGCCCGAACTCATCCCGCGTCTGCTGGCCCAGGCCAACCGCACCGCGGCCGACATCGTCGTCGCCAGTCGTCAGGCCGACTGGCTGGGGCCGGTCGGCCTCAGCCGGGCGCGGGCGCTAACCTCGCAGCTCCTGACCATCCTGGCCCGCATGGTCTTCCCGCGCGTCCTGAAGAACGTCTCCGATCCGCTGACCGGCTTCTTTTTGGCCCGGCGGGCGGCGGTGGACACGACCACACTACAACCGCAGGGCTTCAAAATCCTGCTGGAACTCCTGGTGCGCCACCCCGATCTGCGCGTGACGGAGCTGCACTTCGACTTCGCCCCGCGCCACGAAGGGCAGAGCAAGGCCGACCTCAACGAGGGGATGCGCTTCTTCCGCCACCTGACCCGCCTGCGGCTGACCGTCAACCAGCACCTCATCCGCTTTCTGGTGCTGGTGGCGCTGCTGGTGGCCGGCAATCTGGCGCTGCTGGTCGGGCTGGCGACGGGCGCGGGCTGGCCGGTGGGCACAAGCCAGCCCGTGCTGCGCGCCGCGGCCGTGGCCGGCGGCGCGACCATCGTCGCCGTCCTGCTGGGCGAGGCGTGGGTGTTCAGCGACCGACCGCGCGGCCCGGCGCGGCGGCGGTTGGTGGCACTGCTGCTGCTGGGCACGCTCTTCCTGCTGCTCATCTACCTGCCGGCCATCTGGCTGCTGGCGGTGCGTCTGGGCGCGCCCTACCCGCTGGCCGGGCTGGCGGCCATGCTACTGGCCGGCCTGGCCTACTACGCCCTGTCGGAGCAGTGGATCTGGACGCGCGGGCTGATGATGCGCCCGCGGGCCAGCACCCACTACGACATCCACGGCATCGTTACCGTCGCTTCGCAAGTGCCTCTCGACGATCTGGCCCACTTCCAGACGACCGCGCCACCGCCGCGCATCGACCTGCAACTGCGCGTCGACCGCCACGGCACGCCCAGCCGCGTCCCCGGCGCGATCTGCTACGACGAACACCTCGGCCGCTTCGGCTTCGGCCTGACGGTCATGCCCGGCGACTTTACCGAGATCGTCGTCTCCCCCCTGCTGGAAACGTCGCCGGCTTTTCTCTATACCAACGTCGTCGAGCCGGTGCTGCGCTGGCTGCTGCTGACGCGAGGCTACGCCCTGCCGCGCGCCGGCGGCGTTGCGGAGCCGGAGGAGGGACGGGCGGTGTTGCTGAGCGGACCAACCGATCTGGGGTACGGCCTGGGACGCTTGTGTACCAATGGGCGGCTGGCTTTTCTGGGCGACGACCGCGTGCTGCTGGGCCGTGACGGCCGGGCGCGCCGCTTTCCCAAGCCGGTCACCGCGCGAAGCGAGATGCGGCCGCCGGGCGACGCGGCGCGGGCCGCCGTGGCCCTGCGCTTACAACGACTGCTCTACTCGCGGCCGGTGCGCCGCCTCGGCCTGTGGCTCAGCGAACGGCGCTTGCCCGCGGCGACGATCAACACCACCTTGCAACGGCTCATCCCCCAGCCCAAGCATCCGCTGCATGCCTTGGTGCCCGGCGTCGTCTATGCCGATTCGGCCGTGCCCACGGCGCTGCTGCTGCCCGCGGCCGACGGCGTGACACTGGCCGCGGCCGTGGCCCGGCTGCTGGACGAGGGGGACACCGCTTTTGGCTTCCAACCCTATCCGCTGCTACTGGGCGAACTGGCGCGCTGGGGCGGGCGCGATTGGGCGGCCGAGTAGCGGGCCATCCTGACCGCGGCCCTGGCCGGCTGCGACCGGCTGGCCTGGCAGCCCGGCGAACGGTGGTGGGAGCAGGTCGAGCAAGCCATCGGCCACGTCACGACGAATTCGAGCTTACACCTGACAGGTGCGCGGCCAATGGCGCTCTGATAGGAACGAGACTTGGGGCCGCGCACCTGTCAGGTGTCAATAACCTAGGGACTTCTGAATGGACTATCGCAAACCGGCCGTCTTCGGCGAAAACTGGTCACCCGAACGCTACCAAGTGCTGCCCTACTTCGCCGCCGAGCGCGAAACTCTGGCCCGGCCCGACGTCCGCCGCATCCTGGAGATCGGCTGCGGCAACGGCTGGAACATGAGCCGCTTCGCCCAGAACGGCCGCGTCGCCTTCGGCCTCGACGCCGTGCCGGAGCGCGTCGCCCTGGCCACCGCCCACGGCCCGGCGCTGTTGGCCGACGGCCTGTGCCTGCCCGTCGGCGACGGCTGCCTGGACATGGTGTACGTCCAGCACGTGCTGCACCACATTGGCGACCCCACGCGGGCGCTGGCCGAGGCGCGGCGGGTGTTGCGGCCGGGCGGCGTTCTCTTCCTGGTCGAGACGGTCGAAGACAACCCGCTCATCCGCTGGGGGCGGCGGCTCTACCCCAAGTGGCTGGGCGATGAGATCAACGCGCCGTTCACCTTCGCCGGGCTGGCGACCATGCTCAGCGACGCCGGCTTCCGCGTGTCGCGCGCCGGGCAGTACAGCGTCCTCTTCTGGCTGTGGGAAGTGCTGCCCGATCAGTTCCCGGCGCTGGAGCGGCTGACCCCGGCGGCCGTGGCCGTCGAACGCGGCTTGCAGCGCGTCGCCCGCCACCTCAGTGCCCACTGCTACTTCGTCGCCGCCAAGGAGGCCTGGCTCTGAGCGCGATGGGCGAGCTGACGTTACGCCTGCGCGCTGCCGGTCAACGGCCGGCCATCCAGGGCGGCTTCATGGCCGCGGCGATGGTCGTCGCCGGCGGCTTCGACTATCTGGTCAACATCGTCGTCGGCCGTCAACTGCCGCCGACCGAGTTCTTTATCTTTGTCACCGTCACTGCCCTGCTCCAGGTGATGGTGCAGGTGACCAACGTCATCCGCAACGTCGTCGCCTACTACACCGCCGAAGCCACCGTCGGCGCCGACGCTGTGGCGCGGGTGGGCAGCGAACTCGGCCGCAGTTGGCGCAGGTCGTGCGGAACCAGAGCGAGGTCGTCAGGCCGCTCTCCGGCAGGTTCAACGGCTCAAAGGTGCGCAGCAGGTCGTTCACACCGTCGAAGCGCGCGGCTGTGCCGTCTTCGCCGTCTTCTCCGCTGGTGGGACAGCTTTCGTCCAGGCAGTAGATGCGCACCGGATCGGCGCCTTGATTGTTGAAAAGCACAGTCCCCGGCAGGTCGTTGAGCGGCAGGTTGAGCAAGGCGCTCCCCGCGGTCAACGCCGTGGCGGCATCCACGAACGCGTACTCCACGCTGGCGACGGTCGCATACGCGGCGCTGTCCGTGCCGGTGATCACCGCGCCGTCGGTCAGCAGGCGTTCGTTCTGGTGGGAGAGCAGTTTGACGGTGGGCGGCGTCATGTCAATGACAAAGGGAATGACCTGGGTCGTCGGGTTGCCGTCCGGTAGGGCCATGTCGCGGGCCGTGACCGTGAGGGTGATGGGGCCGGAGGGCCGCGGATCGAGATTGAAGGCCGGATCGCTGAACGGATAGTCCAGCAGCCAACTGCCGTCGGTCGCGATGCCGGTCGTCAGGACGCCCGTCGGCGTGATCACCACATTAGCGCTGGTCCCAACCTGGAAGGTGAGCGACTCAACGCCGGCCAGCGCATCCGTGACTGCGCCGCTGAGCCGCAGCGTCCAGGCTCCTGCCGCGTTGCGCCGCACCTGGCGCAGGCCGCCGGCGGCCAGGTCAAGCGTTACGTTGGGGGAGACGCTGTCAATGGTCAGGGAGAAGTTGGCCGAATTGGTATAGCCGACCGCGTCCGTTGCGCGCACCACAATGGGCACCGCGCCGCTGGGCTGGTTGGGAATGTCCACGGGGAAGGCCCACAATGAAGTTCCGGTCGCCAGCGCGAACGGCCCACCGTTGACGCTGACCTCCACCCGATCTACGTAGGAAGTCGGGTCGCTGGCTACGCCGCCGATGATGACTGTGTTGCCAGGCTGAACGAATTGGCCCAGCGTCAGCTCCGGCGCGTTCGGCGGGTCGGCGTCAATGGTCACCGGCAGCGGGTTGTCGAGGATGATGTCGTCGGGCGGCCCCGATGGCGCACTGCCCACCGGGATCAGGTCCGCTGCGGCGCGACTGTTGATGGCAACCAGGCTGCTGGTCGCGCCGCCGGCTGTGGCAGGCAGCACGATGCTGCTGCTGACGGTGGGCAACAGGGTGAAGTTGCGGGTCTGTCTCTTATACACATCTCCGAGCCCACGAGACCGTACTAGATCTCGTATGCCGTCTTCTGCTTGAAAAAAAAAAACACGTGAACTTGTACATTATCCTACGCTACACAACAATCACCTAGAAAACACACAAACGACAGAATACAAACTTGTCAGGAACACGACACAGACACAATTAAATCCACAATGGTAGGAACTCCAAA
>CALLZA010000457.1 GCA_937858165.1 uncultured Ardenticatenia bacterium | reverse complement strand
TGATCGCTTCTGGCGTGTACTGGGTAGCTATCGTTAGGATTGCTATGCGTGTTGTTTTGTACAAGCAGAAGACGGCATACGAGATCTAGTACGGTCTCGTGGGCTCGGAGATGTGTATAAGAGACAGCTCGTCGGCCAGACGGCCGAAGCCCGCGCCAACGTCGAGCAGCGCGCCGCCGGTAGGGGGCATGAGCCGCCGCAGAGCCACACGCTCCGCGCCGTCCTCATAGTCGCGCCCCTGGTTCTGCCAGAAGCGGGCGCGGTAGTCGGAACCTTCGTAGTCGCAGACGGGGATCGGGTCGGTCATAATCGGATACGCTGCGCGGCCATAGCTTACGTTAGCACGCCTCAGAGTGAGCGTCAATTGATAAGGTACCCTTCACGCCGATGTTTCACGGGAAACAAGCATGGCGCGTGTTTCCCGTGAAACATACCCCTTGATTACCGTTGCCAGTTCATCCGAATGGGCTAGAATGCGGGGTAATTCAATCGTGCGGGCCGCTCACGCGACGCGCAATTTGGGCCTATCAGGACGTGCTACACATGGCCAATGACGTCGCCATCTTTCTCGACCTCGACAATCTGGTAATCGGCGCGCGCGACGCCAACCTCGCCTTCGACGTGAACCTCATCATCGATGACGTCAAACGGCGCACCGGCGGTCGCGTGGTCTTGCGCCGCGCCTACTCCGGCAACCTGCGTCAGGACCAGAAGCTGATCAAGGACATCGCCACCGCCGGCTTCACGATGCAGTCGGCCGTGCCGCTCAACAACTTCGGCAAGAACCTTATCGACATGTACATGGTCGTCGATACGATGGATACCCTCGTCGACGGCCAGCAGTACGCCTCTTACGTCCTCGTCACCGGCGACCGCGACTTCCTGCCTCTCATTCACGCTCTGCGCCGCCGCGGCAAGCACGTCATCGGCGTCGGCCTGCGCAACACCACCAGCGAGAGCCTGATGAGCCTGTGTGACGAGTACGTCTACTACGAAGACCTCTTGCCCGCCCCGCCGCTCAGCGACAGCGAAGCCGAAGTGCTGCTCATCAAGGCCATCGACAGTCTGTTGATCGATGACGAGCGCGTGCGGGCCAGCGTTGTCAAGGAGCGCATGATCGAGTTGAGCGGTGGGCAGTTCGGCCGCTTCCAATACTCCGACACCTCGTTCAGCAAGTTCCTCAACCGCTACCCCGGTCGCATCGTTGTCGAGAAAGACGGCACGACGACCTACATCAGGCGCGTCGCCCAGCCGGTTGCGCCGCGCGTGGAGCTTTTCCGCCGCTATCGCAGCGCCCTCAAGAAGCAGAAGCTGCGCGTCGTGCCGCCACGGACGCGGCTGGTCGTGCTCAAAGACCTGATCGAGACGCTACAAAAGGAGGATGGGCTGGAGTGGCGCGACCTGGTCGACCGGCTGGCCGACCGGCACCCCGGCCAGGAAGACGCCGAGGCGTCGCGCAACATGATCAATGCCATCGTCGTGCTGGCCCGCCGCGCCGGCGTCGTGCGCACGTTGAAGGGGCGCACGCTGGCGACCGCCCCGGTGCTGCTGGCGCTGGAGGGTGACCGGCTGTATCAGGAGAGCGTCATCCGCTGCGACATGGTCTATCTGGAAGCCATTCAGGCGCTGACCGAGCCGTTCGACCTGACCGAGGCCGCGCTGGCGCTTTACGACCAGGCCGCCTATGCGCCTTACCTGAAGCACTTGTTGACGCGCATCGAAGCGGAACGGCAGAACGACACAGCCTAAAGGTTCGTAGGTGAGCGCTTCAGCGCGGTCTGAGGAGCGCACTAAAGCGCTTAACTACAAACCGATCTCGTCGCGGTGGCCGAAGCCCTGGGCGTTATCGACGAAGTACAGCCGCCGCGGCCGCAATTCGTACCAGTTGACCCGCGCCAAAGCGCTTTCGATGGCCGCCACCGGCTGCGCCAGAAAGTTGAACCGCGCAGAATAGAGTGCTAAGGCTGCCGAACGTCGCGCCCCGTCCAGTTGTTCGACTGTACCTTCCAATTGGATGCCCTTGATCGCTGTCCAATCGTCATAGTCGGACTGGATGGTCGCCGCCACCTCCGGCGCGGCGGCTATGTTCCGGGCGTGGCGCGTGTGGCCGGCAGAGAGGAAGACGAAGCGGAAGCCGTCATGGGCATAGAACACGGCCGCCGCCCAAACCCCCTGCGGACCGTTGGTGGCCAGGGTCATCACGTGGTGCCCGGCCACGTAGGCCAACGCCCGCCCCCGCGCCTCGTCATTCATGGAGCCATCCGAAAGAAGGCGTAACCACAGATTTCACAGATGACACAGATTTCTTATCCCTCAATCCGTGTGATCGTGGCTAACCACAACTGCTTACTGCCCACTACTCCCCCGCCGCCCGCCCGCCCTGCCAACGCCGGAACAAGTCCTCTGGCAGGGTCACGTCGACCAGGTCGAGCACGCGGTTGACCGTCTGGTTGACGATGTCATCGACGGTGCGCGGCCGATGGTAGAAGGCAGGCATCGGCGGCACAATGAACGCTCCCATCTCGGCCGCCAGCGTCATCGCCCTCAGGTGGCCCAGATGGAGCGGCGTCTCGCGGGGGCAGAGGATGAGCTTGCGCCGCTCCTTCAACACCACGTCGGCGGCGCGGGTCAGCAGATTGTCGCTGAACGAGTAGGCAATGGCCGATAGCGTCTTCATGGAGCAGGGCAGCACGATCATACCATCGGTGCGGAAGGAGCCGGAGGAGATGGCCGCGGCGATGTCCTTAAAGCGATACTCCACCGTGGCCAGAGCGCGCACCTGTCTCTTATACACATCTCCGAGCCCACGAGACCGTACTAGATCTCGTATGCCGTCTTCTGCTTGAAAAAAAAAAAAAAAAATACAATCAACTCAAAATAGTGACGGAGGCGAAAACACAAAGACTAGAGACCGACAACGATGACAGTATGAGAACACAAAGACACAATGCATTCGACACTAGTAACGAAAGCAAGCTTACACGCAAGCATA
>CALLZA010000456.1 GCA_937858165.1 uncultured Ardenticatenia bacterium | reverse complement strand
TATATTTTTTTTTTTCAAGCAGAAGACGGCATACGAGACCTAGTACGGTCTCGGGGGCTCGGAGATGTGTATAAGAGACAGGACCCAGCCAGCGTGTGGCCCACCGTTGTCGCGTTCGTCCTACTGTGCCTGATGTCCGGCGCGGTCTATCTGATGAACGACCTGGCCGACATCGAAAGCGACCGTCGCCACCCGACGAAGCGCCACCGGCCGCTGCCGTCGGGGCGGCTCAACCCGCGGGTGGCCGGCGTGGCCGCCGTGGTACTGGCGACCGTCAGTCTCGTGGCCGGCTACTTCCTGAGCAGGGAGCTGGCGGTGATCTTGCTGCTCTATCTACTGTCGCAGATCGCCTACACCTTCCGGCTAAAACACGTAGTCCTGATCGACGTGCTGACTATCGCCGCCGGCTTTGTGCTGCGCATTGCCGCCGGCGTGGCCGTCATCGACGTGGAGCGCTTCTCCCCCTGGCTCTACATCTTCGGCGGCTTTCTGGCCCTCTTCATGGCCCTGGGCAAGCGGCGGCACGAGCTGGTTCTGTTGGGCGGCGAAGCGGCCAACCACAGGGCCATCCTCGACGACTACAATCTTGATCTCATCGACCGGCTGCAAGGCGTCGTTACCACCAGCGCCGTCGTCTCCTACAGCCTCTACACCTTTCTGGCCGAGGGGCTGCCAGACAACCACGCCATGATGCTGACCATCCCGTTCGTGCTCTACGGCATCTTCCGCTACCTCTATCTGATCCACATCCGCAACGAGGGCGGCGCGCCGGAGGAGATCCTGCTGCGCGACCGGCCGTTCCAGGTCAATCTACTGTTCTATGGCCTGACGGTCTTCGTCGCGCTTTACCTGTTGGCCTGAGGTCCATGTCATGATCGAGGCCACCGCTCCCGGCAAAGTCATCCTCTTCGGCGAACACGCCGTGGTCTACGGCCGCCCGGCGCTGGCCGCGCCGGTGACGCAATTGCGGGCGCGGGCGGTGCTGGAAGCGGGCGACGGGCCGGACGTGGGCCTGATTGCGCCCGATCTCGGCCGGGCGACAACGCTGGCCGCCGCGCGCGACACCAACCCGCTGGCGGCCACGGTGCGGCTGGTGGAGCGCCGCGCCGGGCGGACGCTGCCGCCGGGCGTCTCGGTCAGCGTCAGCAGCGCCATCCCCATTGCCAGCGGCCTGGGCAGCGGCGCGGCCATCGCCGTGGCCGTCATTCGCGCCCTGGATGCCTACTTTGCCTTGGGATTGAGCCGCGAAGAGGTGTCGGCCCTGGCCTATGAGACGGAGCGGCTACATCACGGCACGCCCAGTGGCATCGACAACACAGTCATCGCGTTCGAGCAGCCGGTCTACTTCGTGCGCCAGACGCCGGCGAACCATATCGAGACGTTTCGTCCGGCGCGGCCGTTGCGGCTGGTCATCGCCGACACCGGCGTGCGCAGCGCCACCAAGGACGTAGTCAGTGACGTGCGCCGCTGCTGGGAGGCCGACCGCGACCGTTTCGAGGCGATCTTCGACGCCTGCGGCCGGCTGGCCGAGGCGGGGCGGGCGGCGCTGGCTGTGGGTGATCTGGCGTCCGTCGGCCGCCTGATGAACGACAATCACGCCCAACTGGTGGCCATGACCGTCTCTTCGGCGGCACTCGACCGGCTGGTCGAGGCGGCGCGAGCAGCCGGGGCCTTGGGCGCAAAGCTGAGCGGGGCGGGGCGGGGGGGCAATCTTTTTGTCCCGGGTACGGCCGCGAGCGGAGGGGGGGGTGTCTCTTATACACCACTTCGCGCCCACCACACCGTACCAGAACTCGTGTGCCCGTCTCTGCTTTCAAAAAAAACACACATAATGCGTACCCACAAGCACACACGGATCAGTAACAACTCTGCAAATCCA
>CALLZA010000455.1 GCA_937858165.1 uncultured Ardenticatenia bacterium | reverse complement strand
TTTGTGCCGCTGTCGCTGTGTTCTTATCTGACTTGAGTCGGGTCTAGTGGTTCGTGCGAGAGCGTGCGTGGTCTTAGATACTGGATGTTCATCTGTGTCTGTTGTCATTGTCACTGCACATGCCTTACCAATCCTCTACCTCCTCGTATTTTATACACTGTTAGATGTGTTTTTTTTTTTTCATTTGTTTTTTTTTTTAATGATACGGCGACCACCGAGATCTACACTAGATCGCTCGTCGGCAGCGTCAGATGTGTATAAGAGACAGGCCATGGTGAAGGCGTAGCCGTTTGCCCCGGTTGCCGCCGTCTCCAACTGCCAGCCGCTGCTCGTCTGGCGCGCGTACTTCAAGTCAACCGGGTTGCCTTTCATATAGGCAACGTGGGCCTTGTTCGTGTTATCCAGCGCCAGACTGGACACAGAACACTCTCCCGCCGTGCCGTCCACAGTCTCGAACGTCCAGCCGTTGGCGCCGCGGCGGGCCAGCATCAGGCCGTCCCCCTGGCGTTCGCAATAGCTTACGACCGGGAGAGACGATGGGGCCAGGGCCATTGAGGGAGTCGATGCCCACCTTTCCTGGATCACTGTATTGCCGTTATCCCACGACCACCAGGGGCCGGAGGGGCGGCTGGCCTGCTTATACCGAACGGTATAACCATCGGGGCCGACGGGAGCTTGCAGGTAAACGGCGCGCGGCCGGCCGGCAGCATCAAGCGCCAGCGAGACGACGTCGCCCGCCCTGTCGCTGGCTACGACCCCTTCGCGCAACTCGCCCATGGCCCAATAGGCGTGGCGCGCTGTGTGGTCGCTTTCGTTGTCATAGAGGATGTGGATCGCGCCGGTGTTGTCGATGGCCAGCGACGGGTTGCGGTTGTCGCCACCGCGCGAGACGACACTCGCCGTCCAGACGCCGAAATAGAAGGCTTCCTTGATGACGCCGCCGTCCTCATAGGCGATATGCACGTCATTCGGCCCCACGACGGCAATGGACGTGCTCTCGGCCGTTTGCGACAGGACGTTGTGGATGTGCCAGTTTCCGTCTGCGTCGCGCAAAGCGTAGTGCAGCATCCCACCGCTTAACAGACTCAATCTTGGCGTGCCGTCGGCCGCCAGGGCCAGTGATTGCCCGTGCGCGTCCACCACCACCCGTTCCGTGACCCAGCCGAAGTCGTCCTTGAAGGCGTATTTCACGGTGCGGGTGTCGCCGCTGTCGCGGTCGTTGACGGTGTAGGCGATGTGCGGCCGGCCGGCGCTGTCGAGCGCCAGCGAGGTTGGCTCGTCATAGAAGCCGAGTTCCGACTCGACCGTCTCGCTCTGCCAGCCGGCGGCCGTCCGGTAGGCGTAGCGCAGCGACTGGTCGACACCAGACCGGTAGCTGATATGCGGCCGGCCGGCCGCATCGAGGGCCAGCGCGGGATAGCCGACACCCTCCCCCAGACCAAAATCGGCAACTTCGGTGCGCCAGGTCTGGCCGTTGTGCCAGGCATAGACCAGGTTGTTTCCGCCCAGGGCGATGTGGGGTAAGCCCGCGGCGTCCATTTGCAGGCTGCGTTGGGTCAGAACACCCGGGTTGCTTAACCGCGGCGGACAGTCGACGCATTCGGTCGTCCAGAAGCCGTCGGTCGGGCGGGTCGGGCCGAACAGGAGCGTGAAGCCGCCGCCGCTGCCGCCGCTATTCTGAAAGCGGGCGGTGACGATGTCGGCGCTACCATCCCCGTTAACGTCGCCGAAAGCAAAGGCGTTGAGGCCGCCCAGGCCGTGGCCCAAGGGAATATCCTCGCGCGTGAAGTGGCCGAGGCCGTCGCCCAGGTAGACGCGCAGGCCGTCAAATCGGTCGGCGCCGCCCACGTGGATGTCGAGATGTCCGTCGCCATCCAGGTCGGCCACGCCGATATGTCCGGCCCAGCCACGGTTGGGGATGGTGTCCAGGGTCACCGGAACCCATAGCGCGCCGTTGCCCCACAGGACAATGATGTTCACTGGGCCGGTCTCCTCCGGCGTGCCCACAATGGCGACCTGATCGATCGAGCCGTCGCTGTTCAGGTCGCCGGCCGCCGGGCCGACGTTGGCGCCGGCCTGATGGGGCCGAAGCGACGGGTAATCGCCGAGGAGGATGTTGCCGATGGACGTCCATGCCGCGCTACGATTGCCCGGATTGACGAAAGCGCGCATGTGGCTGCCGTCCAGGCCAATGAGATCGGGCCGGCTGTCGCCGTTGTGGTCGATCAGGGTGAAGCCGTGCGGGGACCGCATGTCCGTGTCCGACACCACGATGTTGGCGCCGCGGGTGAAGTTGCCGTGGCCGTCGCCGTAGAAGGTGTAGATAGGGCCATAGTCGGTGCAATCTACGATGTCGAGGTGGCCGTCGCCGTCAAGGTCACCGACCAGAACCTGCCACACGTACTCTTCAAGGAGTTGTCTGACGTCCCAACTGCCCACAATACCCGATCCGCCGCTGTTAGTGGCCAGCATCAGGCCGCCGTTGCGCAACCCGACGACGATGTCCTTGTCACCGTCGTGGTCGAAGTCAGCGGCCTTAACGTCGTGAACGTCATAACCGAATCCGATGGTGTCGATCTGCGCCAACCGGAGTTGATCCTGGTTATACTGCCAGATCTCTAGCGAATCGGTCGCGCGGTTGCCGAAGAGAATGTCGGCCACGCCGTCGTTGGTCATATCAGCCAGATAAAGGCCGGTGTACGTTCCGGTTTCGACATATGCCCCAGGGGCGGGGCTGAAATTCAGGCGGCCCGCCTGGAGCGGGGCGATGCCGATGACCAGCAGCAGAAAGGCTGCACCGGCGGCCAGTACTTTGATGGGTTTTCCACAAAATGGAAAGCGTGAGGCGACAACGGCCGCGTCGATACAGCGTCGGCCGACTTCCCGAACCCGACTCGTTGGCATGAGGCTACCCCCGATGGGTAGGTGGGCTATGGAAGAGACCTTGTGGCTCCTTACTCGCAACTGGTCTGGGGCTGGCTCTTCCCACCTACGCCAATTGGCGGTCGAGAACGCTCAACCGCGTATGCAGTATAACATGCGCCTGCCGGGGAATGTAGTGACGAATGTCATGCGTGAAGCTAAGCATGAGAGGATAGTGGCCGTTCTAAGCTGCCGCCAATCGCCCGCCCGCCCCCTTGCTGCTAGAATCGCTCTCGCATGCGCACGCCGCCCGACTCGCCACCGCCCACCCAGCCCGCCGCCCTTGACCGGGCCGACTGGCTCATTGCCGCGGCGCTGTTCGCCGGGCTGTCGCTGGTCTACTTCATGACCCAGCAGCAACGACGGCAGCCACTACGCCCTGTTGCGGACGATGGTCGCCAACCGGGCCTTCACGCTCAACCAGTTCGACGACTTCGCCGAGGGCAACGACGTGGCCATCACGCCCGATGGGCGGTTGTTTAGCGACTGTCTCTTATACACATCTCCGAGCCCACGAGACCGTACTAGATATCGTATGCCGTCTTCTGCTTGAAAAAAAAAAAAACCCAGCTCTACATCCAGCCGAGCACTATCATGCCACACATGTAGACTACTACTAAGACTATCAGAGATCACACTACCGAGGTCAACTTCTACTGCAGCGATGGAGACAGATAGTGAC
>CALLZA010000454.1 GCA_937858165.1 uncultured Ardenticatenia bacterium | reverse complement strand
TGTGACAGCTAAGTCGTCAGTTTGTGTATTGTGTCGTGTGATATAGGTTATTGAGTGTATTTTGTTGTTTTTTTTCAAGCAGAAGACGGCATACGAGATCTAGTACGGTCTCGTGGGCTCGGAGATGTGTATAAGAGACAGGGATAGGCGCTGATGACACAGATCCCGCGGATGGGCGCTGATTAAGAACGACCGATCCTTGCCGCGTTGAGCAGCGTCATGCGCGTCATCAGCGTGCTATCCTGTCGCCCAGGACATGAACTTGATTCAGGAGCAGGGGCAACTTGGACGTGGCCGGGGCTGTGCTATAATCCTCCTTCGGCTTTGGGCGGCCGCGCGCCACGATTCGACCCGGCGCGGTTGCCCATCCGGCGGCCAATCCAGTTGGCGCTGAGTACCAAGCCCAACGCGAACGAGATAACGCAGAATGGGTGATATTGAAGATCTGCGACAGTCGATCTTGGCCCAAGTTGCCGAGTATTACGAGAAAGCCCACCACAACCGGCCGTTTGTGCCGGGCCAGACAACCGTACACTACGCCGGGCGCGTCTTCGACGCGACGGAGATGGAGTACATGGTCAGCGCCGTGCTCGACTTCTGGCTGACGGCTGGGCCGTTTGCCGAGCAGTTCGAGAAGCACTTGGGCGACTTTATGGGCGTGCGCGAGGTTGTGCCGGTCAACTCCGGCTCATCGGCCAACCTGGTCGCCGTGACGACCCTTTGCTCGCGCCAACTGCCCGACGGTCTGCGCCCGGGCGATGAGGTCATCGTCCCGGCGGTCAGCTTCCCGACGACGGTCAACCCCATCATCCAGAATCGGCTCGTGCCGGTGTTTGTCGATAGCTGCCTGGGCGACTTCAACCTCGACGTATCCCAGTTAGAGGCGGCGCTGTCGCCGCGGACACGGGCGCTGATGTTTGCCCACACCCTGGGCAACCCGGCCGACATGGATGCCATCATGGCCTTCGTGGAGCGCCACAATCTGCTGCTGGTCGAGGACACGTGCGACGCGCTGGGATCGAAGTGGGACGGCCGCATGGTCGGCACGTTCGGCCAGATGGCGACGCTCAGCTTTTACCCGGCCCACCACATTACGATGGGCGAGGGGGGCGCGGTCTACACCGACCGGCCGAAGCTGGCCAAGATCGCCCGCGCCGTGCGCGACTGGGGCCGCGACTGCTGGTGTGGCTATGACAACCCGGTCAACGGCAAGTGCGGCATCCGCTTTGAGCGCGAAGTGCCGGGCATCCCCGGCTTTTATGACCACCGCTACTTCTACTCCGAGATCGGCTACAACCTGAAGTTGACTGACCCGCAGGCCGCGATGGGGTTGGCCCAGTTGCAGAAGCTGCCGGAGTTCATCCGCCGTCGCAAGGCCAACTTCGCCTACCTGTACGAGGGGCTGAAGCCGTATCAGGAGTACCTGATGCTGCCGACGTGGCACGCCAAGGCCGATCCGTCGTGGTTCGCCTTGCCGCTGCTGGTGCGGCCCGAAGCGCCATTCATGCGCCACGAGTTGACCCGCTTCCTGGAGATCAATCGGGTGCAGACGAGGCTTATCTTTGCCGGCAACATTTTGCGCCAGCCGGCCTACGCCGAGATCGAACATCGCGCCGTGGACGATCTGTCTGTGTCTGACCAGATCATGCGCGGCGGCTTCTTCGTCGGCGTCTATCCGGGGCTGGATCAGCCACGACTGGACTATATGCTGGAAATATTCGGCCGCTTCTTCGATCGGCTATAGGAGGGCGGCCCAGGTCGCCGTGAGCGAGGACATGAAGAAACTCTCCGTCATCATCTGCTGTTACAACGAGCGGGCGACCATCCGCGCCGTCATCGACCGGACGGCGGCCGTCGATCTGGGGCCGAGCTGGTCGCGCGAGATTGTCGTCGTCGATAACTTCTCCACCGACGGCACACGCGAGATCTTGCAGCAGATCGACCACCCCGAAGTGCGCGTCATCTTCCACGAGCGCAACATGGGCAAGGGGATGTCCATCCGCACCGGCATCGCCAACATGACCGGCGACTACTTCATCATCCAGGACGCCGACGCCGAGTATGATCCGGCCGACCACGCTCGCTTTTGCGCCAAGGCCGACGAGACGGGCGCGGCGGCGATCTTCGGTTCGCGCGTGCTGGGCGGCCAGGTGAAGTACAAGTACGCCCACGCCTATCTGGGCGTGCGCTTCCTGACCGGCATGACCAACCTGCTGTTCGGCGGCCATTTGACCGACGTGGCGACGGCGACCAAGATGGTGCGGGCCGACGTGGCCCACTCGTTGAACCTGACGACGACCGACTTCAACCTCGACTTCGAACTGCCGGACAAAATCCTGTTGGCCGGCCACGAGATTCTGGAGATTCCCATCAGCTACAACCCGCGCACCTATGAGGAGGGCAAGAAGATCAAAACGCGCGACGGCCTGCGGGCGCTGCTGACGATGCTGCGCGACCGGTTGGGCATGACGCCGGTGTTGAAGCCGGAGGCTGCCGGACACGAGGCGCGAGCGGGGCATAGCTCGCCCGGCGCGCTGTAAGATCGATTGTAACCTGCCGCGCCTATAACTGTGGAGGCGCGTGAACCGCTCGGCGGCTGCCGAGCGCGTTCGCTGCCCGCCAATTGAAAACCAACCGACTGGCAGATGCGCTGCGGCGCAAAAGGGGCTATACTGAGGCGTTGCGCCGACCGTGGGGTCGCTGAGGGCGCGACTGTTTGTCAATGGCAAGGTTGAGGCGGCGATGGGACCGGGCGCGGCCGATTCGCCGTCTAGTCGCGTCAGGCGACCGGCTCAGGAGCCTTGAATCGAATGAGAGAAGAGAGACAACCAACCCTATGAAAATCGTCATCACAGGCTCCATCGCCTACGACTATCTCATGTCCTTTCCGGGCAGGTTCAAAGACGCTTTTGTCGTCGATAAACTGGAGAAGATCAGCCTTAGCTTCCTGGTCGACTCGTTGCGGCGGCAGCGCGGCGGCACCGCGCCCAACATCGCCTACACCATGGCCCTGCTGGGCGACCGGCCGACGATCATGGCCACCGCTGGGCAAGATTTTGCCGAGTACCGCGCCTGGCTGGACGCGCAGGGCGTCGATACGTCGGCCATCCTGGAGATCGACGGCGAGTTCTGCGCCTCATTTTTCGTCAACACCGACGAAGACCACAACCAGATCGCCAGCTTCTACACCGGGGCTATGGCCCATGCCGGCAAGCTTCACTTCGCCGACTGTGCCCCCGACGCCGATCTGACCATCATTACCCCCAACGACCCCGGCGCCATGCGCGCCTACGTCGCCGAGTGCAAGGCGCTGGGCCTGCCCTACATCTATGACCCCAGCCAGCAGACGCTGCGCGTGACGGGCGAGGAGTTGCGCGAGGGGCTGGACGGCTGCACGCTGCTGTCGCTGAACGAGTACGAGTTCAGTCTGGTGAAAGAGAAGACCGGGCTGAGCGAGGCCGAGATTCTCGACCGGGCCGGCGGACTGGTGATGACCTGTCTCTTATACACATCTCCGAGCCCACGAGACCGTACTAGATCTCGTATGCCGTCTTCTGCTTGAAAAAAAAAAAATACTACCAACAAATGCAATGACGCGTAC
>CALLZA010000453.1 GCA_937858165.1 uncultured Ardenticatenia bacterium | reverse complement strand
GTTCTCGTGGAGTCCGTACTGTGTTTTGTTGGCTTGTTTGACGTCGCATACTGATATCGTGTCATGAGATTCATTGTGTTTTTTTTTTTCAAGCAGAAGCCGGCATAGGAGATCTAGTACGGTCTCGGGGGCTCGGAGATGTGTATAAGAGACAGGGCGGGGACCGGCTGCGGCCAACAGCCCGACCAGCAGCACCGCCAGCGCCGCCCCCCAGCGGCCGAAGACCATGGCCAGGAACGTCGCCGGCAGCGCCGCGGCCACGAGCATCAGAAAGACCAGCAGGCGCATCGACCGCGCCAGCCGCGGTCGGTCGTCGGCGGCCAGCCACGACGGCTGCATATCTTCCAGGAAGAAGGTCGGCTTGCCCTCGCGGGTCAACTGTTTGGCCAGCCAGGTCAGCCAGGCGATGGTGTCGCTGGGGGCGAAGCGCATGTCCTTGCTGCGATAGCGGGCCATGCGCTCGGCGTAGACGTCGAAGAGCTGGGTGGAGGTTAGCAGGCGGCCGCCCATTTCGGCGCCGTCGCCCGACGATTCGGGTTCGGGCATGCGGCGGTAGGCCAGGGTCATGATGCTGAGCATGAGCGGCGTCTGGGCCAGTTCGCGCAGCGTCTCATCGGCGGCCAGCGATTCGCGCAGGCCGGTCAGGCGTGGGCCGCGCCGCGAGAGGTAGGTGTCGATCTGCTCTGGGGTCAGCGGTTGCAGAACGATGGCCTTGTCCATGTGTAGCCGCGTGGCCAGGGTCTGATAGTCGCGGCTGCGGGCCGTCACCAGCAGCCAGACGCCGGGGTGTTGCCGGCGGAAGGCGTTGATGGCCTCAGCGCAGGCCGGGCGCAGGGCGGGATCGACCTCGTCCAGGCCGTCGAGCAGGGGCACGAAGCGACCGGCATCGATCCATTGCGCGGCCAGCCGGCGCGGCAGTTCGTAGTTGTTGGCCAACTGGTCGACTAGCCAGTCGGACAGGGGGCGGTCATCGCGGTAGGCCGACAGAGCGAAGACGGCGGGGATGGGGCAACTGTCGTCGGTCTCGGCCGCGGCCAGCAGGTGGGTGACCAGTTGCAGCAGCATCGTCGTCTTGCCCGCGCCCGGCTCGCCCAGCACCAGCAAGACGCGTTCGGCGGCGGCGAAGACGTCCTCGATCTTCGTGCCCAGAGGGAGGAGGTAGTCGTACTCCGATGCTTGCTGCCAACTGGGCAGGCCACTGTTGCCCAGCGCCGCCGGACGATAGGCGAAGCCGAGGTCGATGATCTCGCCGCCGTGGAGAGACTCCTCCAGCACTCCCGCCAGCCAGACCGACCGCACGCGCTCCAGCATGACCGCTCGATTCTGCCGCTCCTGTTCGTCCATGTTTGCCCCTGAAGAAAGTCTAACCACAGATTACACGGATTTCACAGATTTGGAGAGAAAGAGGGGTGAAAAACGCGCTCGTGGTGCGTTTCCATCGCCCCAAACTCTCTTATAATTGCCATGACCTATGGACGCACAGACAATAGATAACCTCTTTGCCCGCGCTCTGTGGCGCATCTACCAGCGGCCGGCGGCGGCGCTGTGGCAGGACGGCGGCAACCTGCCCTGGAACGATCCGACCTTCTCGGCGCGAATGCTGCACGAGCACCTGGACGAGAGCCACGGCGCGGCCTCGCGCCAGGCGGCTGAGCGCGCCGTGCAGCTTGACTGGCTATGGGCGCGGCTGGCGCTCGCCCCCGGGCGGCGGTTGCTCGACCTGACCTGTGGGCCGGGGCTGTATGCCGTGCCGTTGGCCCAGCGCGGTGTGGCTGTCACCGGCATCGACTTCGGCCCGGCGTCGATCGCCCACGCGCGGCGGCTGGCGGAGGCGGCGGGCGTGGCCGAGCGCTGTGCCTTTGTCGAGGCCGACGTGCGCGACTATCAGCCGGAGACCGCGGCCTATGACGCGGCGCTCTTTCTCTACGGGCAACTGGCCGTCTTCCCGCGCGACGAGGCGGCGGCGCTGCTGGCCAAGGCGGCGCGGGCGCTACGGGCGGGCGGGCGGCTGGTGGTGGAGCTGCTCGACCCGGCGCGGATCGACCGGAAGGCCAGCACGTGGTGGTTTGCCGACGACAAGGGGCTGTGGGGGGAGCGGCCGTTTCTGCACCTGGGGGAGCGGCGGTGGGACGCGGCCGAGCGGGCGTCGGTGGAGCGCTTCACGACACTCGACCTGACGACGGCAACGCTGAGCGAGATCGTCCTGTGCGACCAGAGCTATGAAGTGGAGGAGATGACGGGTTTATTGCGGGCGGCGGGGTTTGGTGGGGTGGAGGTCTATCCGGCGTGGGATGGGTTGGGGTTGTATGATGCTAATGAGTGGGTGGTGTACGTAGCCACGCTTTAACTCGAAAAACTAAATTCTGCCAACCTGGTCAAGAAACTCAGCGAAAGAGTGAAGCTCATTCGCAACCTGATCATTCAGCTTTCGCGCTTCCCGCGCTAACTCAGTGACGCGGTCGCCATCCAATCGAAATGCGTAGACATTACGAACAATGTGGCGGAAGCGGAGGAATTCATCCAGATCGCCACAAGTTTGCTCAGATAACACGCGCGGACGGATGCCAGGGAGATCAAGGCACATCTGATTCAATAAGTCGCGGTGCCACCCTTCACTTGCTGGCGTGCTCCTATCTACAATAGACCCTATCTGCCGGAAGATTCGTTCTAGACCGGAATAGAAATCGTGAAGATTTAGGGCGATAGCGTCTATGTAGAGATCGACATCCTCCTGATGCCGTTTGGCTGCGCGGATCGCCCGCTCCACCCGCGCTATTACCTGCTCCAGATCGCTTATCGTTTGCCGGATTCGATTTGCCAGGACGACAAAATCAGTGTTCATATATCGATCCCTTCTCGCGCGATCGATTCAAGAATGGCTGGCTTGCACGCGTTTACGTCTGCCAAGTTCATCTCAAAGCCAGTGTCCATGTCCATAACCTCGCCTAAGGCCAGCAGTGAGTCGCGTTCCGCCAATCCCCAGGCAGCAATATCAATATCCGACCAACGCGTAAAGCTGGTGTTTTGTCGGGCGAGCGAACCAAAGACAACTACACGTGTTGCCTGAAAGTGGCTGCGTAATAGCTCAGCCGCTGCGCGCGCGGCAACCCAAGCTCTCTCGCGCCGCTCGTTCTCCGCTTCGCTGTCTTGCTCGCGCAGACGGATAGCTGTGTCACGGTAGACAGCCAATTCCTCGGGCGTCCAGGTGCGTTGCATCATGTTGCTATTGTAGCAGCAAACGCCGCTGCCGTAGTATTTGGAGCGGGAATGGAAGACGAATGACACGGATTACGCCGATGGACGCGGATAGAATCCGTGTCCATCCGCGGCATCCGCGGGCCATTTCTCGTGGTTACAAGTTGCCCCCACGCCCCAATCCCCTACAATCCTACGAATATCTCGCCACCCATATACGGGCGACGAATCTGTGAAATCTGTGTAATCTGTGGACTCTTCTTGATCCCATGATCCGTCTCGAAGCCGTTGTCAAACAGTATGGCCTCAACCCGGTGTTGCGCGGCGTCGATTTGCACGTGCGGCCGGGGGAGTTCGTCACCCTGGTCGGGCCGAACGGGGCGGGTAAGAGCACGCTGCTGGGCATCGTCGCCACCCTGCTGCGGCCGACCTCCGGCACGGTGCGCGTCGGCGGCTGGCCATTGCCGGAGCAGGCCGACCGCGTCCGCCGCCACATCGGCCTCGTCTCCCACCACGCCCTGCTTTACCGTGACCTGACGGCGGTTGAGAACCTGACCTTCTACGGCAAGCTCTACCGGCTGGACGACCCCGAAGCGCGGGCGCTCGAAGCGCTGCGCGCCGTCGGCCTCTTCGCCCGCCAGCGCGACCCCGTGGGCACGTTCTCGCGTGGCATGCTCCAGCGCCTGACCATCGCCCGGGCCACGCTCCACGAGCCGGACGTGCTGCTGCTCGACGAGCCGTACACGGGGCTGGATCAGGAGGCGAGCCGGCTGCTGGACGAGCTGTTGCGGGCCGAGGCGGCGCGCGGGCGGACGATCCTGATGATTACCCACGATCTGGAGCACGGGCTGGGGCTGGCCGACCGGCTGGCCATTCTGCACCGCGGCCGCATTGCCCGCGAGGTGACGCGGACCGAGATCGGGCCGGCGGGGGTGTATGAGCTGTATGCCGAGGTAATGGCGGCGTAGCGCGATTCTCCAGAATCGCGCTATGGGCGGGATGAGAGGAAGAGCGCGATTCTGGAGAATCGCGTTACGGTAAGATGATGAACGAGTACTTAGCGGCTGTGTGGGCCGTGGTCTGGAAAGACCTGCGCATTGAAGGGCGGACGCGCCAGACGCTGAGCGTCATGGTGATGTTCTCGCTGGCGACCATCATCATGTTCAACTTCGGGCTGGGCATGGCCATCAACGTCAATCTCGACGCCGGGCGCAACGTCTCGCCGGCGCTGCTGTGGGCGGTGGTGCTGCTGGCGGCCATCCTGGGGCTGAATCGCTCGCTGGCCCTCGACCGCGAGAACCAGGTGTTCGACGCTCTGCTCATCGCCCCGGTGCCGCGCAACGCTCTGTACGTCGGAAAGGTCATCAGTATCACCGTCTTCACGCTGCTGCTCGACGCGGTGCTGGTCGTCCTGTTCACGGTGTTCTTTAATCGGCCGTTCTATCTGCCGGTGGTGCTGCTGGTGCTGTTCCTGGGCACGGTCGGCTACGTAGCCGTCGGCGTGCTCATCACGTCGATGACCATCCAGGCCCGGACGCGCGAGGTGCTGCTGCCGGTACTGCTGTTGCCGGTGTCGCTGCCGCTGGTGCTGCCGGCGGCCATGGCGACGACGACCTACATTGCCGCGGCCATGCTCGGCGAAGCGTCGTGGGCGGCGGTGCAGGCCCCGGTGCTGCTGGTGGTGGCCTATGATTTGCTGATGCTAAGCGTCGGGTTTGTGACGTATCAGTATGTGGTAGAATCGTGAAGAAGTGACGAACCACGAGTGACGAGTGTCGAGTTCAGAGCAACTCGACACTCGTCACTCGTCACTCGTCACTCCATATTTCGCATGGAGTGAAGTACATAAATGACCCCAGCTACGATTAGCAATTCGCGGCTCGATCGGGCCATTCGGATTATGAACATCCTGGCTGTGGTGGGTATGGCCATCACCGTCGGCGCGATCTTTCTATTTGCCCCGGTCGAGGTGTTGATGGGCAACGTCCAGCGGCTGTTCTACTTCCACGTCGGCGCGGCCTGGGTGGGGGCAATGGTCTTTGGCGTGGCCCTGGTGTGCGGCGCGCTCTACCTGTGGCGCGGCCGGCGCATCTTCGACACGGTATCCCTGGCCTCGGTCGAGGTGGGACCTGTCTCTTATACACATCTCCGAGCCCACGAGACCGTACTAGATCTCGTATGCCGTCTTCTGCTTGAAAAAAAAAAAGCAGACCGCAACTATGTACTCACGTGTTGCTTTCAGGCATGTACTTGCCGGCACCAGTACTGAGAGTAGTTCTTCACTGTCTGCGACATAGTCCACTCTGGGGCCGACATTAGCGTCTCATCGCCTCGCCATATGTTCTCAT
>CALLZA010000452.1 GCA_937858165.1 uncultured Ardenticatenia bacterium | reverse complement strand
CTCTACCCCCTCCCATAAGGGCGCGGGGCATCCGGGGCCCGCCGGGTCGTGGGCCCGCCGGTCGACGCAGTTGTCGGCAATGTTGAGCCGCCCGCCGACGCACCAGCGCGGCCACTCGATGCCGTCGGACAGGTCAACGACCTGGTCATAAGGCACGCGGAAGCGGATATCGAGGTACTTGAGGACGGCGTCGGTGAACCAGGCCACGTCGGCCGTGGAGCGGGCCATCAGTTCGGTGTAGTCGGCGATACCGTGGGCGCGCATGAAGCGCGTCAGATGGGCGCGGTCGATCGTGTCGGGCGTCGGCCGCCAGACGATCTCGCCGCCGAAGGAAGGAGTGTCGGTCATGGAAAGTCTCAGAATGGCACGCTGATTTTCGCTGAGAAGAACGCTGATTTTCGCTGTCTTATCTGGCCAACTCACCTTGGTTGGTATGGGTTACATGCTGTTTACGAGCAGTCTCAAAGATTTTGCGACGCACTTCGGGCTGTCGCCCAAAGTTAAGCAAAAGGCCAACCTGTATTTCGGTCGCCTTCAGATAGTTGAGCAATTGCTTCTCGTGCTCAGGTACCAGACTCTCGGCTGCTTTGAGTTCCAGAATGACCTTTTCATCCACAATGATGTCGGCATAGTACTCGCCAACTTTCTGCCTATGAAACCAAACTGGAATCGGTGCTTGCTGAACAACGTGAAATCCCCGCTCACGTAGCGCGATCGCCAGCGCATTTTCATAGACTTTTTCCAAAAAGCCAAAGCCTAACTCGCTGTGGACACTGTAAAATGTATTGATAATTGCGCTCGTTAATTCGCTATGCAGGTATGTAGTCATCGTTGTGCTCCTTGCCCAACAGCCGTACTTCTTACAGCGGAAATCAGCGCTCCTCTCAGCGAAAATCAGCGTGCCATTCTTCGCACCTCTTCCACGTCGGCCACAATCTGTGCCTTCAGCGCCTCTAGCCCGGCGAACTTCATCTCCGCCCGCGTGCGCTGGACGAACTCCAGCCGCATCTCCTCGCCATAGATGTCCTCGTCAAAGTCGAGCAGGTGGGCCTCGATGGTCACGCCGCTGCCGTTGACCGTCGGCCGCACGCCGACGTTGGTCGCCGCGGCGTAGCGCCGGCCGTGGATGGTGGCGTAGGTGGCGTAGACGCCGAAACCGGGCAGCAGAAGCTCGTCCCACAGCGCCAGGTTGGCCGTCGGGAAGCCGATCGTCCGGCCGCGCTGGTCGCCCTTAACCACCGGGCCGCGAACGCTGTGGTGACGGCCGAGGCAACCGTTGACCGTATCCATGTCGCCCGCGGCCAGCGCCTCGCGCACGCGGCGGCTGCTGACCGGCGCGTCGCCCCAGGCCACCAGTTCGTCGCGCGTCTCCACGGTGAACCCCTTCTCCGCCCCCTGCCGCCGCAGAAAGGGCACGTCCCCTTCGCGCTTATAGCCCAGGGCGATGTTGTTGCCGCCCCAGAGCTGCTTCATGTCCAGCGCCGCCAGCAACTGATCGACGAAGTCGGCGGCGCGAATCTGGCGCACTTCGTCGTCGAACGGGTGGGTGATGACCAGGTCGATGCCCTGCTCAGCCAACAGGCGCACGCGGTCGTCGAGCGTGGTCAGGTAGAAGCGCGGCGGCAGCGTCTGTAACACGCGCCGCGGGTGGGGGAAGAAGGACAGCGCCGCCGCTCGCGCGCCGTCCTGCCGGGCGCGGGCGACCATGTCCCCCAGCAGCGCCTGGTGGCCGCGGTGCACGCCGTCGAAGGAGCCGATGGCGACGTAGGTGGGGCGTTTGTGATCGACTTCGCTGAGGTGAGTAACGCGGATAAAGGATTGGGTCATATCGGGTTTAGAGCGGCATGAGGGTAGCCGTCGGGCGAATTGTATCATAAAGCGCAGGGGAGCGGAGGCGCGGCGCGGCGAGTCGGTGGCGGCGCTGAACATACCCGGCGTCGTGCTCAGCGTGGCCGAGATTCTCGGCTAGACCTCCGAGGTTTGCGGCAAACCTCAGAGGTCTGTCGCGCTCAGCATCTTCCGCGGCCGAATCACGTCCCCATCCACTTCAACCACCCCCAGGAACCGCCCATCCGGCCCGAAGGCAGCGACATTGCCTGCCAGGGCGTCCGGTGGCGCGGCCAGCCGTTGGCCCAACGATAGCCGCGTTGCCCCGCTTTCGTCTACTTCCAGCCGCGGCAGATGGGCCACGGCCGCGGCCGGCGGCAATAGCGCCGCGGCCACGCTCTGCGGCGTCAGTGTGTCGAGCGGGACAGCGCCGTCCACAGAGAACACCCCGACGGCCGTCCGCCGCAGCGCCGCCACGTGGCCGCCGCAGCCCAGCGCCGCGCCCAGGTCGTGGGCCAGCGAGCGGATGTAGGTGCCGGAGGAGCAGGCGACGCGCAGGGTGACGAGCGGCGGGTCGAAGGCCAGCAGATCGAGGGCGTGGATAACCACGTCGCGCTGCGGCAGGTCGATCATCTCGCCGCGCCGGGCGCTTTCATAGAGGGGACGGCCGTCGCGCTTGACGGCCGAGTGGGACGGCACGCGCTGGCGAATGGGGCCGCGAAAGGCGTCGAGGGCGGCGGTCAGTTGCGCCGCCGACACGCTTACCGGGTGCTCGGCCGTCACCTCACCCTCGGAGTCGTAGGTCGTGGTGGCCTGGCCCAGCCGGACGGTCGTCTCATACGTCTTGTCCAGCCCGACCAAATACTCCAGGAAGCGTGCCGCCGGGCCGAGGCCAAGCACCAGCAGGCCGTCGGCCAGCGGGTCGAGCGTGCCGGCGTGGCCGACGCGCCGCAGCCCGGCGGCGCGCCGCACGCGGGCCACGGCGTCGTGGCTCGTCGGGCCGACGGGTTTGTCGAGAAGGAGAATGCCAGAGGTCACGCGGCGCTACTTGGGGCGCTGGCGGCGGATGGCTTCCAGGCAAGCGGCGACGACGGTCGCCTCGGCTTGGGCCAGTGTGCCTTCGAGAGCGCAGCCGGCGGCCAGGGCGTGGCCGCCGCCGCCCAGCCGCACGGCCACCTCGGCCACGTTGTAGGGCGGCACGGCGCGCATGCCCACACGCACCTTGTCTTCGTCCTGCATCTCGCTCAGCACCACGCCCATGGCCACGCCCTCCACGTCGGCCAGGAAGTTGACCAGGCCGCTGCTGCTGGGGCTGCCCTCCATGCCGGCGCGGCGCAACTCGTCGCGCGAGATGCTCGTCCACAGCAGGCCGTCTTGCAGCCTCATGTGCCCCAGCCCCAGGCCCCACATCTGGGCCGTGGCGTAGGGGCGGCGGTGCAGGGCGCGCAGGCTGATGTCGGCGATGTCGGCGCCGCACTCGACCAGCTCGGCCGCGGCCCGCAGCGTGGCCGCGCTGACGTTGGTCGTGCGGAAGCCCATTGTGTCGGTGACAATGCCCGTTAGCAGGCTCTCGGCGATGCCGCGCGTCAGCGTCGCGCCCATCTCGGCCAGGAAGCGGGAGAGGATTTCGGCCGTCGAGCTGGCGTCAGGCTCGATGACGTTGAACGCGCCGAAGCGGGTGTTGGTGACGTGGTGGTCGATGTTGGCCAGCGTCGGCTTCGGCTCCGGCAGCGCGGCATAGGCCCAGCCCATGCGCGACTCGTCGGCGCAATCGACGGCGATGACCAGATCATAGGGCACGTCGGTGTTGGGCGCGCGGCGCACATCGGTGGCCAGCGGCAGGTAGTGGAAACGCTGCGGCACGGCGTCGTCGCAGACCAGTGTGACGCGCTTGCCAAGCTGCTGTAGCGCCTGGCCGGCGGCCGTCAGCGAGCCGATGGCGTCGCCATCCGGGTCAACGTGAGCGATGACCAGCACGCGGTTGGCCTTCTCGATGGCGAACTGGATCACCGGCTCCCCCTGTCGGCTCTCGCCGGTCTACGCTTTGTCGGCCTGCTCGGGATCGTTCTCGTTGCCCTCGTCGGCCTCAACGTCGTCAAGCTCGTCCAGCTCAACGACGTTCGATGACGGCGAAGGGGTGCCTGTGTCGGTCGGGGACGGCGTGTCGTCGGGCTTGATGTCGAGCTCATTCAGCAACTTATCGACTTCCTCGACGTAGCGCAGGCGCGGGTCCCACTGGAAGCGAATGATCGGCGCGGCGCGCAGACCCAGGCTGCCGGCCAATTCGCGCCGCAGGAAGCCGGCCGCGCTCTGCAGCCCGGCCATGACCTCCGCCTCGCGCGACTCGTCGCCCAGGGCGTTGACGAAGGCCGTGGCATACTGCAACTCGCGGTCGATCTCGACCTCCGTGATCGTTATGCCGGCCAGGCGCGGATCGCTCACCTCGCGCAGGAACAACTCACTCAGCAGATGCTGGATCAGCTCGGCGGTGCGTTCTTGTCTAACTTTGCTCATGGTTATACTTCAACGCGCTGCGACACGTAGAACTCGATGATGTCGCCCGGCTGGAACTCCTCGAAGCCGTCCAGGCTGACACCGAATTCGTAGCCCGCCTTCACCTCGCGCACGTTCTCTTGCAGGTGCTTTAGGCTGCTGATGGTGCCGCTGTGGACGAGGCGGCTATTGCGCACGACGCGGGCCTTGGCGTTGCGCCGCCCTTCGCCGGTGCGCATGTAGGAGCCGGCAATATTGCCCACACCGCGAATCCGGAATACCTGGCGCACCTCGGCCCGGCCGATGACCACGTCTTCGAAGGTCGGGGCCAACAGCCCCTTCATGGCCTTCTCCACGTCCTCGATGAGCTTGTAGATGATGGAGTAGGTGCGAATCTGCACCGCCTCGACCGCGGCGGCATTGCGGGCGATGGGGTCGGCCTCGACGTTGAAGCCCAGAATGATGGCCCCAGAGGCGGAAGCCAGCATCACATCCCCCTCGCTGATCGCCCCGGTGGCCGCGCGCAGGATTTCCAGGTCGACTTCGCCGCCGTTCAGCCGCTCCAGCGACGTCACGATCGGCTCCAGCGAACCTTGCACGTCGGCCTTGACGATCAGGTTGAGCGTTTTGGCCTCACCCTCCAACAGCCGGGCGAAGAACTCGTCCAGCGTCGGGCCGCGGCCGCGACCGGTCGGCGTCACGCGGGCCGCTTCGCGTGCCTCTTCGATGAGGCGGCGGGCCGTCTTCTCGCTATCCACGACGCGGAACTGCTCACCGGCCTGCGGAATACCGTCCAGGCCGGACACGGCGACGGGCGTTGACGGGCCGGCCTCGCTGATACGCTTGCCGGTGTAGTCGTACAGGGCCTTGATGCGGCCGTAGTGTTCGCCGACCAGCATGGTATCGCCCAGGCGGAGGGAGCCGTTCTGGATGAGGGCGGTGGTCATGATGCCCTTGCCGCGCTCGATCTTGGCCTCCAACACCGTGCCCGAGGCAGGCGCAGCCGGGTTGGCCTTCGGGTCGACTTCTTCAGCCACCAGCAGCACCGCCTCTGTCTCTTATACACATCTGACGCTGCCGACGAGCGATCTAGGGTAGATCTCGGGGGTCGCCGTTTCATTTAAAAAAAAACAAACAAAAAAACAAAAAAAAACAACACAAGACACAAACGCAAGAAGAACTCGCAAACGTGTCTGTAAGAAAATGATAATAGAGAACACACAGAAGGGTGTAGAAGATCG
>CALLZA010000451.1 GCA_937858165.1 uncultured Ardenticatenia bacterium | reverse complement strand
TGGTGTGATTTTGCAGCTATGTATATGATCGTCAGTCTGTCGATAGTGCGAGACTTTATTGAATTTCACATCTATGCGTCTGAGTTATGCTAGATGTTCCTCACTAGGTTGTCTTTGTCTGGTGCTTGTCTTTTTTTTTTTTCAAGCAGAAGACGGCATACGAGATCTAGTACGGTCTCGTGGGCTCGGAGATGTGTATAAGAGACAGTCCAGCAACTGTGTGGCCGAGCGTTGCTGTTTGAGGGCGGGCGGTTGGTTGCCGACGGCGTGCCGACGGCCGTTGTCGCTCGCTATCTGAGCCACGCCGCGGCGGCGTCGCTGCCGTCGGCCGTCCGGCTGGGGGACGAGCTGTGCCTGAACCGCTTGAGCGTGACCCAGAACGGCCTGCCGGCCGGTGAGTGGCTCGACCGCGCCCAGCCTTTCGAACTCCATCTACACTACGACGTCTTGCAGCCGGTGCGTAACCTGTTGTTGGGCTTCAACGTCGTGGCCGGCGACGGCGCGAACCTCTTTCGCACCTACGACATGCTCTCTACCGGGCTGGGCGAGCGGCGGCCGGGTAGCTATGAGTCTGTCTTTCGCCTGCCAGGCGGCGTGTTGCCAACCGGCCACTACTTCTTCGAGGTTGTTGCCGGCATCCACCGCCTGCGCTGGCTCAGCAAGGGCGACGTACGGCTGCGCCTGAATCTGGGCGGCGGGCGCGAGACGGACGTGGACTTCCCCGGCGCGGTCGCCCCGCTGGGTGACTGGACGGTCAACGTCCACAATGGGAGTGAGCAAAGTAATGGCTAAGTTCTACTGGCTGGCCCATCGGCGCACCATCGCCGACGGCCGCATGCGCTGGCATGCCGAGACGGCCGACGAGGCGTTCTGGGCCGACTACTGGGAGTCGAAGGTCAACCCGGCCTACTATGAAGGGGCCGAGCGTTTCGACCTGACCGCCGACGAGATGGGCCGGCCGCTGCTGGCCGAGATGAGCCGCGACGGCCGCCATCTGGAGGCGGGCTGCGGCGCGGGCTACTGGGTGGCCGCGCTGCGGGCCGCCGGGCTAGACGTGGCGGGCATCGAGTATTCGCGCGAGCTGGTGGCCCTTGTCAACCGGGTCAATCCGGCGCTGCCGGTGTGCTATGGCGACGCGCTGGCCATCGACTGCGCCGACAACACCTACGCCTCCTACCTATCATTCGGCGTCGTGGAGCATCGCCAGGCCGGGCCGGAGCCGTTCCTGACCGAGGCGTACCGCGTGCTGCGTCCGGGCGGCAAACTGCTCATCACCGTGCCCTATCTGGGGCCGTTGCGGCGGGCCAGGGGACGGCTGGGACGTTATGAGTCGGCCACGCCCAGGCCGCCCTTCTTTCAATACGGTTTTTCGGCGGCCGAGTTCGAGTCGTTTATTCGCGCCGCCGGCTTTGTCGTCAACTATAGCCGGCCGCTCTACGTCCATCGCCTGCTGTTGGAAGAGGTCGGGCCATACCGCTGGCTTTATGACCGGCGCGGCGGCGCGGCCTGGCGCGGGCTGGTGCGGCGGCTGGGCGGCGGGCGCGACGGCCACATGTTGCTGACCGTGGCGACGAAGGCAGTGACGAGGGAGTAGGGAGTAGATAAAGATGTGCGGCATCTGCGGCGAACTTCAATTCCATGACGGCCCGGCGCGCGACGAGGAGACCGTCGCCCACCTGAGCGCCCTCATGGCCCGGCGCGGGCCGGACGACGCCGGGCGCTGGCACGACGGCCACCGCGCCTGGCTGGCTTTTCGCCGCCTGGCCATCCTCGACCTGTCGCCGGCCGGCCACCAGCCGATGCTGACGCCCGACGGCCGCTACGCCCTCGTCTTCAACGGCGAGGTCTACAACTTCCGCCAACTGCGGACCGAGTTGGAGCGGGCGGGCGTGGCTTTTCGTTCCAGCGGCGACACCGAGGTCGTCTTGCAGGCGCTGGCCCACTGGGGCACGGCCGCGCTCGACCGCTTGAACGGCATGTTCGCCCTGGCTCTCTACGACCGCCACGAACGCAGCCTGCTGCTGGCCCGCGACCACGCCGGTATCAAGCCCCTCTACTACCTGCTGAGCGACGAAGGTATCTTTTGCGCCTCCCAATATGACCAGATCATGCGCCACCCCTGGGCGGCCGACCGGCCGGTGTCGCCCGACGGGCTGGCCCTCTACCTGCGCCTGGGCTACATCCCCGCGCCCTACGCCCTGCTGGCCCAGACCCACATGTTGCCGGCCGGCGCGTGGCTGCGGGCCACGGCTGACGGCCGTATCGAGCGCGGCACCTACACCGACTTCCCGTCTTACCGCGAGCCGGACTTGCGCGGCACCGAAGCGTATGAGGCGGTCGAGGCCGCCGTGGCCGACGCCGTCCGCCGCCAAATGGTCAGCGACGTGCCGCTGGGGGCGTTCCTCTCCGGCGGCATCGACTCGCCGCTGGTCGCGGCCAATATGCGCGCCGGCGGCCGGCCCGTGCGCGCCTACACCATCGGCGCCGCCGGCGATGCGGCCGACGAGAGCGACGACGCCGTGGCCTACGCCCGGCAGTTGGGCCTCGACCACGTGCTGGAGCAGTTCGCGCCCGACCGCGCCCTCGAGTGGCTCGACGCCGTCGTCGCCGCGTGCAGCGAGCCGTTGGCCGACCACTCCATCTTCCCGACGCTGTTGGTGTCCCATCTGGCGCGGCGCGATATGACGGTGATGCTCTCCGGCGACGGGGGCGACGAGCTGTTCTGGGGGTATGCCGAGCGCTTCGGCAGCGTACTGCGCCACGCCGCTGACTTCCGCGAGCCGTACTGGCAGCGTAGCGCCCGCTGGGGGGCCAAACGCGCCTTCAACGTCGGCCGGGCGCACGCCAACTTGCGCGCCCGCGACATCGGCGACTGGTATCGCCAGAAGCACACGCGCATCCCCGCCGCCTGGCTGGCGGCCGTCTTCCCCGACGCGCCGGGTTGGCCGGCCGACTTTGGCCTCTTCCGCTACGACGGCTGGCGAGCCGACGAGACGGCCCAGTGGCTGCGCTGGAACGAGTTTGTCGGCCATCTGTCGATGGTCTTGCTAAAGGTCGATCGGGCCAGCATGGCCAACTCGCTGGAGGTTCGGGTGCCCCTGCTCGACCGCGAGGTGCTGGCCGTGGCCCAGCGCGTCGATTGGCGCTCGTGCCTCGACCTGACAAGCGGCCTGGGCAAACTGCCGTTGCGCCACGCGCTGGCCCGCCACGTGCCCGCGCCGACGCTGGCCAAGCGCGGCTTCCAGATTCCGATGGCGACCTGGTTGCGCGGGCCGTTGCGCCCGCTGTTTACCGACACCTTTGCCGGGCGGCGCGAACTTCTAGGGCTGCCGCTCGATGGGGCGGCGCTGGCGCGGCTGTTGGACGAGCACGTCAGCGGCCGGGCTGACCTGAGCCGCGCCCTGTGGACGATTCTGAGCCTGGCCCTGTGGCATGATCGGCACTTCCGGCCGGGCGTCGCATCCGACGCCTCGGCCGTGGCGGCACACACTGCGGTTAGAATTGAGTAACGGAGTGCTAGAATGATCAAAGTGAACTTGGGAACGACGGATGGTGGTAGTTGGCGGCTGGCCGCCGCCTCGGCCTATCGCGGGTTGCGGCCGGCGACGGAGACGACGCTGCTGGGCGCCAGGTATCGGCTGCGCCGCGAGGCGCGGCCGCGCTTGGCCGGCGACCGCGACTACGCGGTCTTGCAGGCGCTGGCCCGCGGCCGGCACTGCATTCTCGACGTGGGTGCCAACGTCGGCCTGACGACGCTGGTCATGGCCGAGACGATGGCCGCCGACGGCCAGATCATCGCCTTTGACGCTTCGGAAGACGCCTGCGCGCTCATCCGCGCCAACGTAGCCCTCAATGGCCGGGCCGATCGGGTGCTCGTCGTCAATGCGCTCATCGCCGAGCGCTCCGGCCTGACGCTGGACTTCTACGGCGATGCCGCCTCGGGCAGCGCGTCGATCATCCCCGGCTACCTGGCCCACCACCGGCCGCTGCGCAAGGTGACCCTGGCGCTGGATGACTTCATCGCCCACGCCCACATCGTTCCGGAGTTGATTAAGATCGACGTGGAAGGGGCGGAGTTGCAGGCTATCGCTGGGCTACGGCAGACGATGCACACTATCCGGCCCCTCCTCTTCGTCGAGTTGCACGCCTGGGGCGATGTCGTCATCACCGACACCGTCGCCCGCCTCCTGCCACAACTCGACGCGCTCGACTACTGCCTGGTCTACCTGCGCTCCGGGCAGGTCGTGACGGACCCGGCCGTCTTCGCCGACCGCGGGCGGTGCCACGTGCTGCTCTGCCCGCGCCAATCGCCGCTGCTCGACCAGCTGGCGACGCTGCCAACTGAGGGCCTCTAGCCGCGCCAAGCACACGGGTGGCGGACGTAACCATGAGCTCGGCCAAGAACCCCCAGGCGTTGGAAGGCGCAACCGCCAGGCGGCGCGACCTCGGCGCGCGGCTGCGGCCGCTTGCGCCCTGGCTCTTGGGGCTGGCCCTGGTGCTGGTCTTCGGCAACGCGCTTGTGGCCGCCGCCCGGCGCAATCTGGCTAACCGGGCGTTCCTGATTGCCGCCATGAGCGACGCCGCGGCCGAGGCGACCCCATTGGCCGACTTGGCGGCCGGCAGCGCCTTCCAGGCGCGCGCCCTGGCCGCCATCGCCCGGCGGCAGGGGCGCGCCGACGAAGCGCTGCGCCAACTGACGGCCGACCTGGCCGCCGACCCCGCCCAGTTGACCCGCTTCGAGGCCTGCCGCCAATTCGTGGCCCAGGGGCAGACGGCCGAGGCCAAAGCGTTCTGCGGCCTCGCCGCCGCTACCACTCCCTACTGGCTGGCCCAGGGCATCGCCGCCGACGAGAGCGGGCGGGCGGCCGACGCCATCGTCTACTTCGATCTGGCCCGCACCGCCGACCCGAACCTGTTAGCGGCCTGGGAGCGATTGGGACGCGCCTACTTCCACGCGCAACGCTACGCCGAAGTCACCGCTGTCTATGAGCATCTGCTCCAGGTGCAGCCGCGCCCTCTGGCCGACACCTTCGATCAGTTGGCCGCGGCCTATACTGCGCTCGGCCGGCCGGCCGACGCCCGTGCCGTGCTGGAGTCGGGGCTGGCGCAACACCCGTTCCAGCGCGAACTGCAACTGGCCCTGGCCGACAACGCCCGCGCCGCCGGCGATCTCGACGAGGCCGACACCTGGTATGCCCGGCTGCTGGCCCAACAGCCCGACGACGCCTACGCCTGGGCGCGGCGCGGTGAACTGGCCCTGCAAGGCGGCCGAGCGGAGGCGGCGATGGTCTACCTGGAGCAGGCCACGGCCCTCGAACCGACGGCCGTCGGCTACTGGCTCAGCCTAGCGGCGGCGGCGGCGGCGGCCGGCGAGCTGGGGCGGGCCACAACCGCCTATGAGCAGTCTGGCGCCTGTCTCTTATACACATCTTCGAGCCCACGAGACCGGACTAGAACTCGTATGCCGTCTTCTGCTTGAACAAAAAAAAACAAACCCTCCTAACATCCCACCCCAGTTCTACAAACCATAAACATACTCCAGATCGACAACACAATCACGCGCAAAGAC
>CALLZA010000450.1 GCA_937858165.1 uncultured Ardenticatenia bacterium | reverse complement strand
CTTTCGTTTTCCTTCTGTCTATGTGATTCCTGTTTCTGTCTTTTTTTTTTTTGTTTTTAAGGCTACGGCGACCACCGAGATTTACACTAGATCGCGCGTCGGCAGCGTCAGATGTGTATAAGAGACAGGCGCCAGCCAGACGGGGCGCAGGTCATTGTCCTTCAGCAGCTTGTTGGCCAGCGTGGCGCTGCCCTCGTAGACATTCTGCTCCAGATCGAGCGGCCGGCCCGCGCCGGACAGGTCATCGAACAGACCGCGGCGGCGGCCGTCCTCGATCAGGTCTTCGATCAGATCGCGGTACTCGGTAACCATCCGCTGCCGGTGGCGCGCCCCGGCCACGCGCTCGTCGGCGTTGGTCTCCGGTGTGTCGTCGCTGTCGCTCATGGCGGCGATCATAACGAGTAAGAAGACCTCACGCAAAGATCGCTAAGGACGCCAAGAAGAACTCTTCTTGGCGCTCTCAGCGATCTTTGCGTGAGGTTCTTCCTCTTACGCCTTGCCCAGCACGGCTGCCAGCAGAGCCATGCGGATGTACATGCCGTTCTGCACCTGGCGGAAGTAAGCCGCGCGCGGGTCTTTGTCCACCGCGGTGCTGATCTCGCCCACCCGGGGCAGCGGGTGCATGACGATCATCTTCTCTTTGGCCTGCCGCATCAGTTCGGGCGAGATGACGTAGTGGTCCTTCACCTCGTCGTACTGGGCCAGGTCGCTGAAGCGCTCCTTCTGGACGCGGGTCACGTAGAGCACGTCGGCGTTCTCGATGACGTCGGCCACATCGTGGGTCTCGCGGGCGTTCACCCCGGCGTCGCGCACCTCGTTCATGATCTTCAGCGGCATGCGCAGGATTTCGGGCGAGACGAAGCGCAGGCTGACGTCGAAGTGCAGCAGCAGCTTGGTCAGGCTGTGGACGGTGCGGCCGAAGCGCAGGTCGCCGACCATGGCGATCTTCAGCCCGTCGATGCGCCCCATCTCCTCCTGGATGGTGAACAGGTCGAGCAGCGCCTGGGTCGGGTGCTCGCCCGCGCCGTCGCCGGCGTTGATGACCGGGATATTCGCCGCCTCGGCCGCCACCCTGGCCGAGCCGATCTCCGGGTGGCGCAAAACGATGACGTCGGAGTACTGCTCCAGCGTCTGGATGGTGTCGGCCAGCGTCTCGCCCTTGCTGACGGAGCTGAACTGCACACCCTGGGTGATGGGGATGACGCTGCCGCCTAGCCGCTCCATGGCGGCGATGAACGAGGCGCTGGTGCGCGTGCTCGGCTCATAGAAGAGACAGGCCAGCACGCGCCCCTTTAGCAGGTCTGTGCCGTGGACGCGATTGACCATCTCGCGCATCTCCTCGGCGCGGCCGAAGACGTAGCCCAGCCGCTCGCGGTCGAACTGATCGACGGAGAGGATGTCCCAGCCGGTCATGCCGTCGGCAACCTTGCCGTTGCCGCCGAACTTGGCTTCCAATGCTTCCAGATCGAATAACGGTTTCAGATTCAGCGCTTCCATGTCCTTATCTCCTTTCCTTCATGTAGGGCGGGTTGCTCTATCCGCCCCTGCCTCGATCCGTCGTTTGGCAACACACGGCCGCTGCCGGGCGCGGCCAACACGCGACCCTCTTCATAGGCCACTTCGCCGCGCAGCACAACCCGGCTCACCCGCCCGCCGGCCATCAGCCCGGTAAAGGGCGTCCAGCCGCACTTCGTCTGCCAGCCATCGGCCGGAATGGCGTAGGGCGTCATATCCACTTCGACCCGCGTCTCCGGCTGGGCGGGCAGGCCGAAGATGCGGCGCGGGTTGTCGTTCATCAGCGCCGTCAGTCGCGCGACGGTCAGCCGCCCGTCGCCCACGGCGGCCAGCATCAGCGGCAGGCTCGTCTCCAGCCCCGGCACGCCCGGCGGCGGGTTGGCGCTGTGCTTCTCGTCCAGCGTGTGCGGCGCGTGGTCGGTGGCGATGCAGTCTACGGTGTCGTTCAGATGTGCCCAGAGGGCGACCACGTCGTCGGCCGTGCCCAGCAGCGGCCGCATGTCGCCCAGCGCCCCCAGCCGGGCGGCATCGGCCTCAGTCAGAAAGAGGTGGTGGGGTGACACCTCGCAGGTGACGGGCAGGCCGCGCCCCTTGGCGTCGGCGATCAGTTCGATCTCCTCGCGGCGGCTGACGTGGACGATGTGAATGGGCCGGTCGTAGGTGGCGGCCAGGCCGATGGCCACGGCGACGCTCTGTCGCTCGGCGTGGAGCGCGATCAGCTTCTCGCGCGGCCAGCGCGAGAAGCAGGCGACGAGCGTCGGCAGGTCATCGACGCGCAGGCGGCCGAAGGTGTCGTTGAGGTAGATCTTCAGCGCCGCCGCCCCCGCGGCCAGCGCCGGCAGGTGGGCCACGTCGGCCGGCGCGGCCCCGGCAAAGAGGCCCACATCGCAGCGGGCATCGGCCGCGGCGGCGCGGCGGGCCGTCGCCAGCGCCTCGGGCGTGGTCAGCGGCGGGCTGGTGTTGGGCATGGCCAGCACCATCGTAATGCCGCCGGCCAGCGCGGCGGCTGTGCCCGTGGCAAACGTCTCCTTGTGCTCGCCGCCGGGCACGCGCAAGTGGGTGTGAACGTCGATGAGGCCGGGGAGGATCAGGTCGGGCATGGCTTCCTTTTAAGGGCAGGGGCGCAGGGGAGCTGGGAAGCAGGGGAGAAAGGGTTCGCGCACAGTCTCCCGGGCAAAAAAAAGACCTGATCCCTTGGGATCAGGTCATTGCGGGTAAATGGAATGTCGGCGCGGCGGGCCAACTTGTCGGCCCGTTCGCTTGCCGCGGCGTTGTCGCGCGCCGCCCCCAGTATGTCGCGCCAATTGCACACTGGGAGGCGAGTATAACTTAGAGCGGCCAATCGCGCAAGATGCGCTCCGTCTCCTCGCGGTGGCCCGTCTCGTCGCGCACCATGTCTTCGAGCTGCACCTTCAGGCCCACGTCGCCGAACTCGCCGGCTTCCTCGGCGCGCTGGGTATAGGCAATCACGGCGCGGCTTTCCGCCTCCAGCACGGCCTGGAGCATCTCGCGGTTGGTCTTGGCCGGCTTCACGGGGTTGGGCGTCGTCGTCGGTTCGCCGCCCAGGGCGACGACCTTATTGGCCAGGAACTGGGCGTGCAGTTGCTCGTCGGGCACTTCGGCCAGGAAGAACTGCTCCAACTGCGGCCGATAGGGGCCGGTCGTCTTGGCGGCGTAGGTGGTGTACTGGATGACGGCCGACAGCTCCTCGGCCAGGTCGTGGTTCAGGTTTTCGATCAGGGTTTTCTTGTCCATGTGGGTTTTCAACTCCTTTGTTCGTGGGGAGAGCGGCGCGGCGGGCACGGTGGCGCGCTGGGCCGGCCACTCCATTACTCTCTATGATACCACACTTTCAGGGGGCAGGTTACTATTCGCACTCGCCCGGTGCGTCGCGTCTTCTCCCCACCGTGGTGAGAAGACGCGCTCTCTAGAAAAGAAAGGGCAACGCACCTCTGACGGTGCGATGCCCTGGGCATCAGGCGGCCGCCTGCCGCAGCACCCGCAGGATGACATCCGGCGGTTGCGCGCCACTGAAGGCCACCCGCTCGTTGAAGATGAAGAAGGGCACGCCACTGATGCCCACCTGCCGGGCGAAGGCGACGTCGGCCATCACTTCGGCCGCGCCCGTGTCGCCGGCCAGTTGCGTCCGCGTCTCGGCCGCGTCCAGCCCGACGGCCGCGGCTACTTCGACCAGCACGCCCCTGTCGCCGATGTCGCGGCCGAACTCAAAGTAGGCGGCGTAGAGCGCGTCAAGGAGCGCGCCGCGCTGTGGTTCGGGCGTTATGTAAACAAGGCGATGCGACAGCAGGGTGTTGGGCGCTTTCTCAATCGCCTCGAAGTTAAACGTCAGACCAACGGCCGCGCCACGCTCTCGCGGCGCGGCAAAAAACTGCTCCAGAGGCACGCGCCCGCCCCCTTTGGCCGTCATGTGGCCGCGAAAGTCGCGCCCCTCCGGCGGAGTGGTCGGGTCGAGAAAGAAGCTACGATAGCGCAGGGTGACGGGTTCGGCCGTTTCGCGCGCCCATTCGGCCAGAGCCAGCTCCAGATGGCGCTTGCCGATGCGGCACCAGGGGCAAACGGTGTCGGAGAAGAGATCGATGTGCATGGGCACTCCTGGCGCGGGGACGCGATGGCGCGGTTAGCCGCCCGGCTTAATGACAGTGGGAATATAGAAGCGGATGAGCGGCTCTTCCTCGTCGACGGTGACGACCAGATTGGCCCCCGCCGAAGCGCTGGGGCCGGCGTGGCTCTCGGCCGCGCCGTCGAACTGCCACGCGCCGCTCAGCACCGCCTGGACAGCCAGCTCAATGACACACGTCTGCCCGGCGGCCAATGTCGCCTGGTTCAGCGCAAACGCGTTGCCGTCGGGGCCGCGGGTCAGTGTGGGCGAGCCACAGGCGGGGGTGAACTCCGGCGGGCCATCGACCAGGGCCAGGCCATCGGGCAACTGCCCATTGAGGCCAACGTCGAACAGCGCCTGGGCGGTGTTGGTGTTGATGAACGTCAGGCGCAGCCGGGTCATCTCCAGCAGCTTGACCGACGACGCGGCGAACGCGACGGTCAATTGCGGCGTCATCAGCCCGCCCAGGACGCGCACCGGCACGGCCTCGGCCCCGGTCAAGAGGGTGATGGTCTCGTCGCGGCGGCCGTAGCCGTTCGGCTCGAAGCGCACCGCGGCGGTGCAGCTCTGTCCGGCGGCCAGCTCCGCGCCGCAATCGCTGTCGGTGATGGCAAATGACGGCGCGCTTTGCAGGCCCAGGATGTCGGCCGGACCGTGGCCTAGATTGGTGAAGCGGACAACCTGCTCGGTGTCATCGGCGGGCATGCCCAGATCAATGGCCGGCGAATCGGCGATGATGTCGGCCGATGCTCCCTGACCCCACAGATCGATATCGACAATGCCCTGGCTGTTGAGGACTTGCAGAACGATGAACTCCAGGCCGAAGTGGCGCGGCCGGTAGCTGACCGTCACTTCACACGTGCCCAACCCGGGCAGCGATTCGCCGCACGTGGTGGTGTAGTCGAAGTTGGGCGACGGATCGTCGGAGAGCCAACTGTACTCCCAATTGACAATCGGGATGGATGGGTCGAAGTTCTGGAAAGTGATCTTTTGCCGGACGACCTCGCCCAGGCGCACCGGGCCGAAGTCGATGGCCCGCGGCGTGACGCCCTGGCCCGTGCCGGCGATGCCGGAGTAGGTGCGCCCCTGAAGCTCGATGGTGATTGGCCCGGCGTCGCTCTGGGCCGTCCACGTCTTGACAAAGACGCCGGCGGTCTGGGGCACAAAGTCAAAGGTCATGTGGCAGGAGGCGCCGGGCGGCAGGCCGTTGGCGCACTGCCCCAGGCCGCCGGTGAACGGGACCTGTCTCTTATACACATCTCCGAGCCCACGAGACCGTACTAGATCTCGTATGCCGTCTTCTGCTTGAAAAAAAAAAATAAAAAAACACGCAACCTCTCATCTGTATCTGTGCACACACTTCGGTAACAACCTTGCTAACACGTCATAGATAACTCACAACACTGACAGCACACAA
>CALLZA010000449.1 GCA_937858165.1 uncultured Ardenticatenia bacterium | reverse complement strand
TTGTGTAACTCGAGTCGAGACAGTTCATACGCTATAGCTTTGCCATCGCTGTGAGTTTTGTTACTCCGTTCTATGGTAATGGTAGGATTTGCGCTGCATTTAGTTGCGTCTATTAGTGTTGCTCAGTTTTTATTTTTGTTTGACTTTTTTTTTTTCAAGCAGAAGACGGCATACGAGATCTAGTACGGTCTCGTGGGCTCGGAGATGTGTATAAGAGACAGGGATTATAGTGACCGCGTCTGAAGAGGCGTGGCTCAACCCATAGCTTCAAGGCTGCCAAGACCGCGATCGTAAATAGTACTGTGAACAGGCTGAGTTGGACGCTGGTCAGCAAGCCCACCAGCAGTGGCGCGATGACGGCGAGTGCGACCCCCACCATAGGGATCAGCAGCGCCAGAGCGCCGATCAGCGCCAGCAGCGCCGGGTACGGCGATCCAAGCGCCCAATAGCCCAGACCCAGCAGAAGACCGGCCAGAACGCTACGGATAGCCGCATTGCGGATGTAAGCGCCGAGTTCCGGCTCGGTCGTCCGCCAGATGTCGCGCACGCGGGCGCGCCAGCCCACCGGCAGCAGCGAGAGCCACAGCCGTTCGAAATGAACCTGGTCAACGCCCCAATAGATGCTCAGGAACAGGATGACCAGAGCAGCGCTCACGACGCTGATGATATTCTGCGTGAACCCAAACAGCGTCGGCAGCACAAGCTGCCCTTGATCGCCGGTCAACGCACCGAAGAGCACACTCGGCGCCGGCAACCGCTCATCGAGTATCTCTTGAAACGCTGTGCCGACCAGCCAGCCTGGCTGCTGCCACTCATCCTGAACCGATACCTGGCCGGCCAGCCGCTGTACTTCTCCGGCCGCTTCGGTGACGCTCAGGGCAAACCCAACCAAGAACCCGCCCAGAGCCAGCAGGAAGAGTAGCAGCAGACCCAGCCGTTTGACCCGGCTACGCCCTGCCAGGCGCTTGGCCAGAGGGCGTATCGCTGCGGCCAGCGCCAAGGAGAACAGGACGTAGACAAAGACGAGGCGGAACTGCCACAGGAGCAGCAGCCCCAGAGCGGTGACCATGACAGCCGTACCGAATATGATCAGTTGTTTGGTCATCAGGTGCTCGTAGTGCCGCTCTGGGCCAGCAATGCGTCCAGGTCGATGGTGATGGACTCGATTTCGTCCATTAGTTGATCGATCTGTTTGACTGTCTGGCTCGAGCCTGACTTCTTCAGCCGCGCCTGCTTGCGCAAGTCCTGAGCCAGGTCTTGCGCCTCATAGCGCAATCGGCCGGCCAGGCCACGCCCCGTCGGCACCTCCGTCTCCAGCGCGCCGGGCCGAAAGACGTAGCGGTCGAGCAGCAACTGGATAATAGCCGCTGTAGGAATCGCCATGAGCGCGCCGGGAACGCCCAGCAAAGAGCTAAAGGCGAATATCGCCAGCAGCGATACGAAGGGATTGACGCCCACAGCCTTGCGCATGACGCGCGGCACAAGCAGGCTATTCTCTAACTGCTGGATAATCAAAGTCGCGACGATCACCCACACGAGCTTGTCCGGCCCCAGAGATAGCGCAACCAACCCCGCCGGGATGGCCCCTAGCAACGGCCCGACGAGCGGAACGGCTTCCATTAGCCCGGCCACAAGCGCCAGGACAAGGACGTAGGGCAAGCCAATGGCCGTGTAGGCAGCCAGCGCCATGCCCCCCACGGCCAACATCAGCACGCCCTGTCCGGCGATGTAGGCGCTGACTTTGGTTTCGATGGCCCCCATAAGCTCCTGGGTGCTCTCGCGACTGTCTTTGGGCAGGAGCAAGACCAGCGACCTGACGTAGCGCGGCCCGTCCAGCGTCCAGTAGAAGGCGATCAGCAGGATGGCGACAGTCGTCAGGAAGGCCTGAGAGGCCGAGCCAATGTACCCCAGGGCCTGGCCGGCTATGTCCAGTATCTGCTGCCCCGATTGCTGCAACGGTGATTGGTCGGGCGACAGACTGGCCGCAAAGAGGTCGCCCAGACGGGCGATCAACTGGTTCGGGTTGTCGACCAACCAGGCGCTCGCGGTCTGGAGATAGTCGGGCACCGCGGCCACGATCGTGGTCGTCTGTGTCACGATGAGGGGCGCCACCAGCAGGCCGAAGCCGATAAGCAGGGCCAGCAGCAGCAAGTAGAGCAGGATGACCGCGGCGTTGCCCGGCAGGCCGCGCCGTTGCAGGGCGGTAACAACGGGCCTGAGAATCGTGCCCAGCAGCAGGGCGACAAACAAGGTAAAGACGACCTGACTGAAGCGGTAGAGCAGCCAGAAGCTCAGCGCGAGAGACGTCAAAACGAGCGTGGCCCACACGACCCGCCAGAATGTCCACGCATAGCGAGGAGAGAGAGCGACGTCGGCCGTCCGACGTTGGATGTCTGACATCTCAATCTCCAGGGGGCGACTTGGCTTCTTCGGTTGGGGCGATGGTTCGCCCGCCGTCGTCGACCCCAACCATGACGGCCTGCCGGTCGAAGTGGTCAGAATGATCGGCCGCTTGCTGCTCGAAAGCCTTTTTCTCTCTCAACCAGTGCAGGAAATCCTCTTTTGTCTTGGAGGTGCGGCGAATGGCAATGGGTTGTTGGTTCATCAGGAGCCGTTTACGGCCGCTTTCCCAGCTTCGAAGACGGGCGTCCAGCGCTCTTTGTGGTGGTCGACCGCGTCCACGCCGCGTTGTTGCAGCGCTTCGGCCTGGTCGTGGATGCCAGACGTGATGTCGTGGGCCTTGTCGCGCACCTGGCCTACCGTGTCATCGACGGCATCGGTCGTCTTCAGGCGCATATCCCGGCCCTTGCGCTGGATCTGCTTGCGGGTCCTGACGCCTGACTGCGGCGCGAGCAGCAGCATGACCAGCGCGCCGATTAGCGCGCCGAGCAGGCTGCCCAGCAGCATCCCAGCCACAAAATAGCCAGGGTTACGGTTGTCATACTGGAGTTCTAAATCAGTACTATTCATCTCAGTTGCCTCTCAAATCTTGCCGTCTCAACTGGCCCGCGCATCATTCGGTTAATTGGGTGCTAAGGTTGCCGACCGTATGCGCGCGGGCCTCGCCGCGAACGCCACGTCAGCGACTATTCAGGGAAGATGCCGGGTTGGTCGGCGCCTTTCTTCTTGTCCTTTTTGTCCTGTTTCTTTTCCTTCAGCGTTTTCGCCGGCTTATTCTTGTCGGTACCTTTCTTTTTGTTCTTGGTCTTAGCCATGGTTGTTTCTCCTAGATGTGTCTGCAACGTGTGATCGAAGGGGCCAACAGTTGGTTGGGCCGCGCTTCCTCCGACCATTTCAGTTTTACGGTGCGCTCTCGTCCCGGGACTCACCGAATTGGCTGACGGTGGGCCGTGGGCCAAGCCGTGTGAAGCCACTCGCCGCGGCCCGCAGGCGTTCGGCCACTCGCTCGGGCGACTCGCCCTTGCTGATAAAGCTATCGGCTCCGGCGGACAGGGCGGCCTGATCGCGCGCGTCCAGATGGCTGATGAGGACGATGACAACAGCCGCCGGGCAGGTAGCGCGCAACTCAAGTAGAGAACTGCCGGCGGGGATGAGATCCCAATCCACCAGCAGCATATCGGGGTGCGTCGCCGCCGCCTGGGCCAGCGTCGCGCGCCAGTCGGCCGCCTCGCCAACCACCAACATGTGCAGGTCCATCAGCAGCATGCGGAGGGCCGAGCGCACTTCGGGTTGACTGTCGCCTAGAAATACACGTGTCATGGGCCGACGTTACTCCCATCCGCTGCCCTTAGTGCAGCCTGTTTCGCCAATAGAAACTCCTGCCAGGCGTCGTTGAATACGGGCACATGTCGTGCGTCGGCCATTTGGACGACGATGTCAACCCAACTGTGATGTTCGTCGATACCACGCTTGGAAGAGGTAGACTTTAGCCCGTGCATACTGGGAATGCGCGCCAGTTCGCCGATCTCGTCTTGCCGCGACTGCTGCTCTTTGAGCCACACGTCGAATCTCAGAGTCATCTACATTACCTCGCTTCACCGCGGCGCTTTTGCCCGCCTTTTGCTCACAGATGTCAGGTAATCACATGACGCCCGTTTTGCTGGCTCAACGTCAGGGTCTTGGCCGCGCTGTTGAGTTGGTGCCCAATCTCCCAACCAGTAGCACTATTCTTCAAGTAGATGTCATAGCGCTCTAGCTCAGCCGGTAGACGGCCGCTCTCGCCCGGCCCGACCACACAGGTGCCGACCAGCGAGCGGCCGTCGTAGAGTTGCAACTGAACCCGGAGTTCGGCCATGTTGTGGAATACGATCTCTGTCTCGACCATCTTCATCCCCTCGCGCCCGCGCCAAGATACTCAAGCCGGGCCGGTCTGATACTCCCATCTACTGCATTCGCCTGGCAGATGGAATAAGAGTACAGGATGATCGTATCCCGAACGCCGCCCGGTCACATCGGCTTGTCAGGGGATATGGAACTCCCCCAGATGGGGGATGAGAGCTGGCTGGGAGGCGGTGAGGGAGGTGGCTTGACCGGGGTAAGGGAGGTTCAATCGATAACGTTATGGCGCACAGCCAGGGCCACCGCTTCCGTGCGGCCGGCGACGCCGAACTTGGCCAGGATGTGGCTGACGTGGGACTTGATGGTCGAGGGGCTGACACCCAATTCGGCGGCGATCTCGCTGTTGTTGAGACCGGTCACCATTAGGGCCAGCACTTCCCGCTCGCGCGCCGTCAGGTCATAGCCCAGAGCCGACGGTTGGACCGTGGTATGAATCAGGGACTGCGCCGCTGCCGGGGAGAGCGTTGAGCGGCCGGCGTGCGCGGCGCGGATGGCGTTGGCCAGCTCTTCGGCCGAGACGTCCTTGAGCAGATAGCTGATGGCCCCGGCCTGCAACACACTCTGAACCCGGCCCTCTTCGTTGAAGCTGGTCAGGGCGATCACCTTGACCGTCGGATACTGCTGGCGAATGAGGCGCGTCGTCTCGACGCCGTCCATGCCCGGCATGACCAGGTCCATCAGCACCACGTCGGGCACGAGGCGGCCGCACAACTGGACAGCCGCTTCGCCCGTCGCCGCCTCGCCGGCCAGCAGCAAGTCGTCGAACGCTTTCAAAAAGGTAGCCAACCCGCGACGCACCATCGTATGATCGTCAACGAGCAGCACGCGAATCGGCGGTGAAGCGGTCATATCGTTTCCTGCTCCCCAACTCCCGGCCAGCGGACGGCCACTTCTGTGCCGCGCTCCGGCTCGCTCCAGATGGTCAGCGCGCCGCCGGCGGCTTTGGCACGCTCGTGCATGATGGTTAGTCCATAGTGGCCGGGCGGTACTTGTGCCGGATCGAAGCCACAGCCGTCGTCGCGAAGCGACAGGGCGACTGTTCCATTGTCATATTGCAGATGGATGAGCACCTGCCCCGCCCCGGCGCTGTCTCTTATACACATCTCCGAGCCCACGAGACCGTACTAGATCTCGTATGCCGTCTTCTGCTTGAAAAAAAAAAAAACAAAAAAGATAGTCGTCACTAGATAGCTTGATACTACACTGAATCAGTGAGCACAATACAACACTGATGCTATCTCTCTA
>CALLZA010000448.1 GCA_937858165.1 uncultured Ardenticatenia bacterium | reverse complement strand
CATGTTTCTGTACTGCTAGCTTTCGCTTGTTTCAGATCTCTTCGATGCCATCAGTCGTCACTTGCTGTTCCTGATAAGTTCGCTCGGCCTCGTTGTCGGCCTGTAGTTTTTTTTTTTAATGATACGGCGACCACCGAGATCTACACTAGATCGCTCGTCGGCAGCGTCAGATGTGTATAAGAGACAGGCCACGGACAGGTGGGAGTGGCCGCGGCTGTCCTCCACGCGACACAGCAGCAGGGTTGTGCCGTCGGGCAGCAGTGTGGCCGCCGGGTTGAAGACGGTGTGCGCCGGGTAGGGCCAATCGGCCGCGGTCAGGATGGGGTTACGCCGGTGTCGCTGAAACAGCTCGGGCTGTCCATGGTTCATCGATTCTTTTCTCCGTAGGGAGGGGTAGATCGGCCGCCAGGCGCAGTTCAAGCAGTGTCTGCAAGAAGGCCAGCGTCGATTCCGCCCCTTGATTGTGGTTGAGCCGATCGGGGTGCAGCCCGTCGCCACAACCGCCGGTGTTGGGGTCATAGACCGGTAGACCGAGGTCATTGCGGCCCAGGAACCATTCGAAGGCGCGCCGCGCTTCCTTGCGCCAACGCTCGTCGCGGGTGCTGCGATACGCTTCCAGGCAGGCGGCGGCCGTTGTCTGGGCCTCCACTGGTTGCTGGTCGAACCTGGCCCGTTCGCCGCCTTGCTTATAGAAGCCGTTGGAGCCGATGGGTACAAAATGCCCGCCGACCGGGGTCGAGCGCTGCAAACCAACAAGCCATTCGAGCGACTCCAGGCCGGCGGCGGTCATCTCCTGATTGGGCAGCCATTGGCCGCACATCAGCAAGGCGTGTGGCAGTACGGCATTACAATAACTTAGCCGATCTTCGAACCAGCGCCAGTCATTCGAGCGACACTGCCGGTAGAGCGCCAGCAGCCGCCCGGCCAGCTCGTCGCGCACCTGCCCGGCGTGGCGGTCGCCGTCGAAGCGCCGCAGGTACTCGTGGATGCCCAGGATACCGAAGGCCCAGGCGCGTGGGCTGGTCATATCCAGCAGGGCCGGCAGCGCCTGCTCGAACAGCCAGGCGGCAATGTTCTGTAGGGCAGGAGTGTTGGAGCGGCCCAGCACCGTGCCCAGCGCCCACAGCGTCCGCCCGTGGCTGTCGTCGGAGCCGCTCTCTTCCAGCCATTCGCGGCGGTAGTCCATGAAGTTGCGGAAGCGGCCGGTCTCGGTGTTGAAGGCGTAGGCGATGAAGGCCAGGTAGCGCGAGGAGAGTTCAAACGCCTCGGTGTGGCCCAGTTCCTCCAGATTGACGCTGACGATGAGCGCGCGGGCGTTGTCGTCAATGCAGTACCCCTCGCTGTAATTGGGCACGGTGAAGAGGGCGTGTTGCAACAGGCCGGTGTCGTCGGTCATGCGCCGCAGGTGATCGAGCCGCAGGGGGGGCAACTGGATCGGCCGCCGGTCGAGCGGCTTGACGGCAAAGGGGATGGCGGCGTGGCGGCGTTCGGCGCGGGCGCGGGCGAAGCTCTCCATGTAGCGTTGGGCAACCTGCGGCCAGACCATGTCGCGCCCGAACAGGTAGGCCCGCTTGCGCATGGCGTGGCGCTTGGATTCGTTATCCAGCAGGTCAATCACCTGCTCGGCCAGCGCCGCCGGGTCGCAGAACGGCACCAGCACACCGCGCTCGTCGGCCAGCATCTCTTCGGCGTACCAGTAGGGCGTGGAGATGACCGCCTTGCCCGCGCCGACGGTGTAGGCCAGCGTGCCGGAGGTGATCTGGCGCGGGTTCAGGTAGGGCGTAATGTAGATGTCAGTCGCGCCGATGAATTCGGTCAGTTCCTCGATGCTGACGAAGCGGTTGTAGAAGATGACCTGGCTCTCGACGCCCTTCTCCTGGGCCAGCCATTGCAGCGACAGCCGGTAGGATTCGCCGTCGTGGCGCAAAACGTTGGGGTGGGTCGCGCCGAGGATGATGTAGACGACGTTGGGATGCTTCTCCAGGATGGCCGGCAACGCCTCGATGACCGTCTCGATGCCCTTGTTGGCCGACAGCAGGCCGAAGGTCAATAGCACTGTCTTGCCCTCCACGCCAAAGTTGTCCTTGTAGAAGCTAGGGTCAACGAAGGGCACGTCGGGGATGCCGTGGGGAATCAGGTCAATCTTGTCCGGCGGGACGCCATAGATGCTTTGCAAGAAGCCCGCGCCGCGCTCGCTCATGACCACCACCCGCTCCGACAGTCGCGCCACTTCCTGCAACATACGGCGCTGGTCGGGGTCCGGCTCCTGGAGTACGGTGTGGAACGTCGTGACGATGGGCATGCGCAGCTCTTCCAACAGGGTCAGGATGTGGCTGCCGGACCGGCCGCCGAAGATGCCGTATTCGTGTTGCAGCGAAACCATGTCGACGCTGTTGATGTTCAGAAAGTCGGCCGCCCGACGATAGGAGTCGAGGTCCTTCTCGGTCAACTCGAAGCGCACGCGCGGTGGGTAGGCGTACCCCTCCTCGATGTCATTCATGGGCAAGGCCAGACACTGCATATCCGGATATTCGGCGGCAACAGACTCACACAGGTCCGTGGTGAAGGTAGCAATGCCGCATTGGCGTGGCAGATAGTTGCCGATGAAAGCCACGCGTTTGATGCTTGGTGAAAAGGGGGCAAACTCCATATCTCACTCCGCGATAGCGCTGATGACGGCCCTGCGAATAGAAAGAGGCGGTTACACAAGCAACCGCCTCGGCGATATTGGTGATAAAGGTGTAGGCGTGAATGGTTGACGATGCGGGTTGGGCAGGTTACGGATCGTGCTATCGATCCTAACCATAGCAGAGAAGGCCTGAGGCGGCCACTGATTTAGCTGAGCCTTAAGGATCGGCGTCGGCTCGTAGCGCGATTCTCCAGAATCGCGCTGTGACAGTAGAGAGCGCGATTCGGGAGAATTGCGCTACGCAGCGGCAGCGCTAGTCGACGGCTACCATGACACTTGACGCCTTGACGACGGCATAGGCGTCCTTGCCCACGGCCAGGCCCAGGCTTTCGGCCGAGCTTTTGGTGATGATCGACACCACCTGCACGCCGGGGGCGATCTCGATAACGACTTCGACGTTGACCGCGCCGGGGGTGATGGCGACGACACGGCCTTTCAGGACGTTGCGGGCACTTAGTTTCATGTTTTGCTCCTTATCAGACGATTATATTCGTCATGGTTTCCAATCCAGACCCAAATGAAGTCAGAACCATCTTCGACTGCCAATACACGATGGTCCAGCCCAACACGCGCCGACCAAAATCGGCCGACCTTTTTGAAATGCAAGGATGGATGCTTTGGATCCTGCTTGAGTAAATCGAAACTCTTATAGGCCAAAGCCTGTATGGGCTCAGGCAGTCCAGCCAGGCGCGCCCAGAATTGCGACGTTGCACGATGCATCTAGAGCTCGCGCAAGCTGCCTGTTTCAATGGCTTGTGACGCCTCGTCGAACAGGAAATCGAGCTTGCCCAGTTCGACGTCGGCCTCTAGCTGTTCGTCCCACCGTTCCCAATCTCGATCGGCGATCCAGCGGCGCAACTGAGCGAACTCATCGTCGGCCAGGGCGTCGATCTCCAACTGAAGATGCTCAAGCTTCATCATGTCCATGCCCAGAAGTGTAGACCGGCCAAAAGGCAAAGTCAACGTGCATCGCTTAGTCCTTGTCCCATGCCGTCACCTCGTCCAACATCGCCTTCTCCGCGGCCGACAGCTTCACTGCCGCGCCCTTGGTTGTGTCTTCCAGTTGGGCGATGGTGTTGGCCCCGATGATGGCCGAGGTGACAGCCGGGTTGGCCAGCACCCAGGCGATGGCCGTCTGGGCGATGGTGGCCTCGTGGCCCAGCCCCACCTCTTCCAGCTTGTCCACGGCAGCAAAGCCGCGTTCGTTCATGTAGCGCTGCCGGACGCCATTGGCCCGGGCCGATTCCGGCAGGGGCGTGTCGCGGCGATACTTGCCGGTCAGGAAGCCGGCCGCCAACGGACTGTAGGGGATGACGCCGACGCCCTGATCGAGGCACAGTGGCTGCAACTCGCGCTCGAACTCGGCGCGGTGGACGTAGCTGTAGTGGGGCTGGAGGCTGTCGTAGCGGACGAGGTGGTTGGCGTCGCTCGTCCAGAGCGCCTTCATCAGTCGCCAGGCGGGGTAGTTGGAGCAGCCGACGTAGCGCACCTTGCCGGCGCGCACCAGGTCGTCCAGCGCGCGCAGCGTCTCGTCGATGGGGGTGTCCGGGTCGAAGGAGTGGGTCTGGTAGAGGTCGATGTAGTCGGTGCGCAGCCGACGCAGGCTGGCCTCGACGGCGTGCATGATGTGGCCGCGCGAAAGGCCCTGGTCGTTGGGGCCGTCGCCCATCTTGCCGCGCACCTTGGTGGCGATGATGAGTTGGTCGCGCGGTGTGGAAGCGCCGGCCAACCAGTTGCCGATGTGGGTCTCGCTGACGCCGCCGGGGTTGCCGGGGTGCCAGCGGGAGTAGACGTCGGCCGTGTCGATGAAGTTGATCCCCAACTCCACGGCGTGGCTGAGGATGGTGTGGGCGGTCGGCTCGTCGGTCGTCCAGCCGAACTGCATCGTGCCCAGGCAGATGGTGCTGACCTTCAGGCCGGTGCGGCCGAGGCGGCGGTATTCCATTGTGAAACTCCTTATGATGTGAAGAGATGGAAACCACAGATTTCACAGATTTCACAGATTCTCAGAACCAAATCTGTGTAATGTGTGGTTTCTTCCTCTTATTCTACGCCCCTACTTCAGGCTCTCGACCAGTTCGACGTAGGCGCGCATGGCCGATTCGCGCGGCGTGCCTTGCAGCGCGGCCCAGGCGTCGTACTTGGCCCGGCCGACCATGTCGAACATGCCCGGCCGCTTGCCTGTGGCGTCGCCTGACTTGGCTTGCTTGAACAGAGCGTAGAGCCGCAGCATCGTCTCGTTGTCGGGGCGAGTGGGCAGGGACGTGGCCGCCTGGGCGGCCGATTCAAATTGGGCTTGAAGTGCTGCATCCATGGTGGGTTGCCTCCGAGTATGGGGGCATTGTAGGCCGATCACCAGGGGTTGCCAAATCGGCGCGGGAAGCGCGCGCTAAAACGCTGGACTACGAACAGTGGCTGGGGAGAGGGCGCTAAAGCGTGGGACGACGAACGTTAGTTGCCATCGACCGTTTCGGGCGGGGTGACGCCGGGGATGTCGGGCATGCCCTCATTGACGACTTGCTCCTCGAGGGGGTGGCCTTCGTAGGGGGCAGTCGGGTTGAAGTAGTTGTAGGCTGTCCGCGAAATCTCACGCAGGATGGGGAAGCTGTACTCTGACATGAGCCAGTCGTTCTCCGGCTGGGCCAGAAGGGTGTAGCTGTCTCTTATACACATCTCCGAGCCCACGAGACCGTACTAGATATCGTATGCCGTCTTCTGCTTGAAAAAAAACAGACAACAAGTATCATTACACCAGTATCGTTGCGAATATGAACCAATACAGAATACTAGTATATGTCATGAACACAGCTCAGATCCAGCTGCAGCTACATCGACTCAAAATAGTAACGTCAACATACAGAGC
>CALLZA010000447.1 GCA_937858165.1 uncultured Ardenticatenia bacterium | reverse complement strand
CCGTGGATCTGTGTTTTGTCTTTCTTTTCATTTTGTTACTTCCTGTCTTTTCTGTTTATTTCTTTTTTTTTTTTAAGACTCGGGCGCCCCCCAAGACCTCCCCTAGATGGCCCGTCGGCAGCTTCAGTGGTGTAAAAGAGAGGGGGCCGGCGGGGTTAATCGCCCCCCGCCGCCGCGCCCGCCTGCGCTCGGTGGGTGACCTGCGGCAGATCGGCGTGCGCACCAAGGAAATCGAACCGTTTGTGCTGCTCGATGGACAGCGGCCGGTATATCAGTTGAAGTTATTTACATAAAAAAGGGATTAGGGAGTAGCGAAGAACGCTCTTGCCTCATCCCTGGCCCCTCTTTCTTTGTGTTACAATAACGGCCATGACCACCCTGCCCGCGGTTGCGCAGCGACAGACGGCGACACGCCGCCCGGCCAGCTACGAGGAGTATCTGCTCTGGTCGAGCGAGACGCGCTTCGCTGAGTGGGCTGATGGGGAGATAATCGAGTACATGCCACCGTTGCCGCGCCATCAAGAGATAACCTGGTTTCTATTCCGGCTTCTCAGTGGTTTCGTCGAGGCGCTCGATGTTGGCTGGGTTGGCGCGGCTCCTCTAGAGTTCAAGCTGTGGCCGGACGGCCCGTCGCGCGAGCCGGATGTGTTTTACGTGGCCGGCGCGCGTCGACATCTTCTAACCGAACGGCGTTTCGAGGGCGCGCCCGACATCGCCATCGAAGTCATCTCCACCGGCAGCGTACGCGAAGACCGGGTACGTAAGTTCACTGAGTATGAGCGCGCCGGCGTGTTGGAGTATTGGCTGATCGATCCGCGCCCCCACCAGGCCACGGCCGAGTTCTACCATCGCGACGATGAGGGTATTTTCCAACCTGTGGAACCGGACGGCGCGGGCCGCTACGCCTCGACTGTTCTGCGTGGTCTGTGGCTCGACGTGGCCTGGCTACGTCAGGAGCCGCTGCCGTCCTATCGCGTCGCCCTGTTGAACATCTTCCGCGACAATGAGGCGCTGCCACCCGGATTGCTGGCGTTGTAGCGCTGAGCCACTGCTGTTGTTTGTGGTCACCCCTTGCGCCATGACAGCGCGACAATTTAACCGGAGGTATGCCCATGCTCCCCAAGCTGATGATTCCCGCCCCCGAAGCCCCGAAACCCATCGACGGCTACGGCCTGCCCGACGCGCCCCAGCTCGACTGGTCATTCGTGAGCGAACAGATGGCCGCCGCCCGCTACTACTGGATCAGCACGGCTGACACCGACGACGCCGACGCGCCGCAGCCCCACGTGGCCCCGCTGTGGGGGGTGTGGCGCGGCGACCGCGTTTACTTCGACGGTAGCCCCCAGACCCGTTGGGCGCGCAATCTGGCCGACCACCCGGCCATCGCCGTCCACCCGCCCGACGCGGAGAACGTGGTCATCATCGAGGGCGTGGCGCGGCTGCTGAGTGACGCAGAGCTGAGCGCGGCCGAGTGGGCCGAGCTGGACGGGGCCTACGCTGCCAAGTATGGCACGCAAGGCTCGCCCCGCTGGGTGGTTGAGCCGCGGCTGGTGCTGGCCTGGGCCGGCGTCAATCTGGGCACGATGACCCGCTGGCGCTTTGAGTAAGCGCGGCGGCGTATCGACTTGCCAGAAGCAAACCGCACGCCAAGTGCGCCAAGTACGCCAGGAACTGCTCTCTTGGCGCGCTTGGCGTGCGGTCTTCTCGACAATAACCCTGCTTTGATGGTCGACAGAGCCGCACGTCAGACAGAAAACACGAAAGGACGCAGAGAACACGAGGCGGGAGCCAGCGCACCCCGCGTTCTCTGCGCCCTTTTCTGCCCCGCGACGCCAGTCATCTGCCCTCCCGGATGGCCGACGACGAGACACCTGGTTGTGGGGCCGCGTGGTTGTGGTGACGGAGTGGCCTGGCGGCCCCGGTTCATCCTGCTTTCGTTGACATGGGCCGCCGATAAACACTGCGTGGGCCGGCCCTGGCGGCAGGAGGATGCTCTGAATCGCGTGTCATATCAATGGCCGCACCTCGTCTCCGGCGAACGAGATGGGGTATATAACTCAAGCGAGTAAAGCTATTATAGTGAATTTAACTTACCGCGTCAAGCCACTGGCCGGACACGACAGGGTCATTATAGAGTCAGTAGGACCGCTCGCGCCCAGGGTGCGAGGAACGCCAGAAGCGGCTTTCGTGGCGGCCTTGGCGGCCTTGGCGTGAGATCTTCTTCCTACTTCGCAATCGCCCACCCGGGCGCTACGGGATTTTCCCTTTGGTCAGTTTAGTGAGAGGGGCTATGAAACTGGAACTCATCGCCGCGGGGCAAGAGACGGCTACCCGGCCGACGCCCGTGGTGTTCGTCCACGGCGCGTGGCACGGCGCGTGGTGCTGGCAGGAGAAGTTCATGCCGTTCTTCGCGCAGGCGGGGTTCGCCGTGACGGCGCTCAGCCTGCGCGGCCACGGCGGCAGCGAAGGGCGGGCCGGGCTGCGCTGGCACGCCATCGCCGACTACGTGGCCGACGTGGCGGCCGTCGCTGCTACCCTGCCCACCCCACCCGTCCTCGTCGGCCACTCAATGGGCGGTCTGGTGGTGCAGAGGTACCTGGAGCGCCATCCGGCGGCCGCGGCCGTCCTGCTGGCCTCCGTGCCCACCAGCGGCGCGACAGCCACCGCCCTGCGCGTGCTGCGCCGGCATCCGGTGCAGTTCGCCAAGATCAACCTGCGCCTGAGCCTCTACCCCGTCGTTGAGACGCCGGCGCTGGCCCATGAGTACCTTTTCTCGTCCCACACCCCGCCGGAACTGGTCGCCGCCGTCCACGCCCGTTTGCAGGACGAGTCGTACCGCGCCTTTCTGGACATGATGACCCGCCTGCCCCGACCGGGGCGGGTGCGGGTTCCGGTGCGCGTGCTGGGCGCGGCCGAGGACGGCATCTTCACCCCCGGCGAAGTGCAGCGCACCGCCCGCGCCTATGGCACACAGGCGACGATCTACCCTCGCATGGGCCACAACATGATGCTGGAACCGGACTGGGAGGGGGTGGCGGGGGACGTGGTGGCGTGGCTGGGCGAGCAAGGGGTGTAGAAAGCGAAGTGTCAACCGCGGTTGACACATGGGCGCGCGGCCGACGGGTGGCGAGTAGCGCGATTCTCCAGAATCGCGCCGGGGGCTAACGCCGGCAGTGGGGTATAATGTCGCCATGTTCCCGCGTCGGGTGCGCTGGTCGGTCGTGGCGGCCGTTGTCCTGCTGGCGACGGGGCTGCGGCTGTGGGCCTGTCTCTTATACACATCTCCGAGCCCACGAGACCGTACTAGATCTCGTATGCCGTCTTCTGCTTGAAAAAAAAAAAAAGACAAAACTGCAAAGTGAGTGAACACACGAGACAGAGTGATATCAGTAGCACACAACCGAGACACGCACTGATGATGCACTGTGATACCGAGTAGAACACGCTGTAACACGACATGCCACACGTGTGCAACTA
>CALLZA010000446.1 GCA_937858165.1 uncultured Ardenticatenia bacterium | reverse complement strand
TCTGGCCTGGGTACGCGTACTTGGTTTATTGTTTTTTTTTTCAAGCAGAAGACGGCATACGATATCTAGTACGGTCTCGTGGGCTCGGAGATGTGTATAAGAGACAGGCACCAGCCCGCGCAGCGCCGCCGGCGGGGCTATCGCTAGCATCAGGGCGATAGCCCCGCCCATCGAATGCCCGGCGATGACCACCTCCGGCAGGCCGGCGGCGGCGATGAAGTCGTTGACGGCGGCGGCGTAGTGGGCAATGGTGCGCCGGCCGGGCGGGGCGGAGCGGCCGTGGCCCGGCAGGTCGAGGGCCAGCACGCGTGTCTCGGCTAGCCGGCGCAGCGCCCCCGGCCAGACCAGATGTGAGCCGCCTGCGCCGTGGAGCAGCAACAGCGCCGGGCCGGCGGCGGCCGGCTGTTGGTCGGTGTAGAAGAGGCGGCGGTTGTTGACATTCACGTAGGGCATGGCCCACGATTTTAGCCGATGTGGAGCGGAGTGGCATTTTGCCGCGAATGTAGGGCGGGATGGTATCCCGCCTCCACTGTTCTAGGAGATGGGTGGGTTGCCAACCCGCGTTACAACGATACAATGACTCAAACGCCGGGAAACGCCGCCCGGACTGGAACCCACTTATGAGCAAGTTCATTATCGAAGGGGGGCAGCCGCTCCGCGGCGAGATCGTCGCCAGCGGCAACAAGAACGCGGCCCTCAAACTGCTGCCGGCCTGCTTGCTGACCGACGAGCCGGTGGTGCTGCACAACATCCCCACTATCCGCGACGTGGAAAACACCATTCTCATCCTGCGTGACCTGGGCGTTGAAGTCAGCGACTTGGGCGGCGGCAGTTGGCGCGTCCACGCGCGCGAGGTAGCCAAAACCGAGTTGGATGCCCGGCTGGCCGGGCGTACGCGGGCGTCGTTCGTCTTCGCCGGGCCAATGCTGGCCCGTGCCGGGCGCATCTGCCTGCCCATCCCCGGCGGCGACGTGATTGGCGGCCGGCCGCTGGATACCCACGTCCAGGCCCTGACGGCGTTGGGGGCGGTGGTTACCATGAGCCGGCGCGGCGTCTTCGAGATGAATGCGCCGCAACTGCGCGGCGCGGGCTACCTGCTGCTGGCCGAGGCCAGCGTGACGGCGACCGAGAACGCCGTCATGGCCGCCGTGCTGGCCCCTGGCGAGACGGTCATCGACAACGCCGCCTGTGAGCCGCACGTCCGCGATCTGTGCCAGTTCCTCAATCAGATGGGGGCCTGCATTGAGGGGATCGGCAGCAACCGGCTGCTCATCCAGGGCGTCGCCCGGCTGAATGGCACGGAGTTCCGCATCGGCTCCGACTTTATGGAGGTCGGGAGCTTCATCGGCGCGGCGGCCGTCACGCGGGGCGAGATTCGCATCCGCGACGCCCAGCCGCGCAACCTGGGCATGATTCGTCTGGTCTACGAGCGGCTGGGCGTGCGCTGGCGCGACGACGGCGACGACATCATCGTGCCCGCCGATCAGGAGTTGGCTGTCCAGGAGGGGCTGGGCGGGCGCATTCCGGAGATCAAGCCCATGCCCTGGCCCGGGTTTCCGCCCGACCTGATGAGCATCGCTGTCGTCATCGGCACCCAGGCCACTGGCTCCATCCTGCTCCACGACTGGATGTACGAAAGCCGCTTCTTCTTCGTCGACCATCTGACGTTTATGGGCGCGCGGGTGGTGCTGTGCGATCCCCACCGGGTGCTGGTGCAGGGGCCAAGCCGGCTCTATGCCAACCCGGCCGGTGTACCCAGCCCCGACATCCGCGCCGGCATGGCCATGGCTCTGGCCGCTTTATGCGCCCGCGGCACGAGCACGATTCACAACATCCAGCAGATCGATCGCGGCTATGAGGCCATTGAGTCCAAGTTGCGTGCTCTGGGGGCCAACATTCGGCGTATTGAGGAGTAGGCCAGCGAGGCGGGATGGGATGGGGGTGCCGGTGCGATTGAGGTGTGGCGCTAACCGCGGGCGAGCGTTGTAAGCTCCTTGGTAAGTGGCGCGGACCAGGGCAGAGAGTGGGCAGCAAATAGCCTGGGGCGGCTGTTGCAATCGGCCGGGGTTACGTTATAATGGAGTATTGCATAGACGCGCTATCGCGACGTTTTAGCGCGTGAGCGTGTAGCGGCAGCGCTGCATCGACAGTCACTGTCGCTTACTTATCATGAGATCGCACTGACAGGGCAAAGCGCCCTGTTTTTTTGGAGAGAAAGACATGACTAAGCGTACCTATCAGCCGAAGATCCGCCGCCGCATGCGCGTGCACGGGTTCCGCGAGCGTATGTCGACCAAGGGCGGTCGCGATGTGCTCGCGCGCCGCCGTCGCCGCGGTCGTCGCGAGTTGACGGTGTCGATGAATAACCACAGCAAGCATATTAACTGGAACGGCACATCGGCCACGGCCTATCGCTCCGTCAAGCGCCGCGGCGGCGGCTAGGACGGCTCGAATCGCCGTAGCGCTCCATGCTGCCATCGTCATCTCGCCTGCGTCGCTCGGCCGACATCGGTCGCGCCCGGCAGGGCGGCCGGCGCTGGCAGCATCCGTTGCTTGTCCTGTATGTAATCGGTCAGCCCCAGGAGTTGTTGTCTGTTAGTCGCTTTGCCTTTGTCGCTGGTCGCCACGTCGGCCGGGCCACGGTGCGTAACCGGGCGAAGCGAAGGTTGCGCGAAATCGTGCGTCGTCATCTGGACACAATCGAACCGGGCCATGACTGTTTGCTGGTGGCCCGCCCGGCTCTGGTCGCTGCCGACTTTGCGGAGCTGGAGCGGGTTGTGCTGACGCTGTTGACGCGCGCCGGGTTGCGGCGCGAGGACGATCGCGGGCGATCGCCACGGGAGTTGCCGTTGTGAAACAGATCGCCTTGCTGCTCATTCGACTATACCAGAATACACTCTCCCGAGTGCTTCCGCCGAGTTGCCGGTTTACGCCTTCGTGCTCTGTGTATGGTTATCAGGCGATTGAGAAGTATGGGTTCTTCAAGGGAGGCTGGCTGGCGGTCAAACGTATCGCTCGTTGCCACCCGCTCAGTCCCGGCGGCTATGACCCGGTACCTTGACGGAGGTGTTCATTGCATCAATTGAGTCGGCCGCTCGCGCGGCCCGCGCTCCGGCTGCTGCTCATCGCTGCTGCCCTCATTCTGCTGACCGGCTGCGGGAGTCGGCTGACCAATACCAACTGGGCCGGGCTGTCGACTGACGGCCAGCGGGTCTATCTGGCGTTTGGCCCGCAAGTCCTGGCCTATGATCCTGTCTCTTATACACATCTGACGCTGCCGACGAGCGATCTAGTGTAGATCTCGGTGGTCGCCGTATCATTAAAAAAAAAAAAAACAAATACACATGGTTACTCGACTACTACAGACAATACAATACCACACACAGCACAATAACCACTCTAAGATCCACAACGCCACACATGACCATACCACTACTGAAGAACCAAGAACAGAAGACCGCGATGACTAGAGAG
>CALLZA010000445.1 GCA_937858165.1 uncultured Ardenticatenia bacterium | reverse complement strand
GGGCGTGAGCGTAATTATGTTTTAAGGGTTATTAGTTTGTACGGAGCCCCTTCCCCCATATGTTGATTGGGTAGAAATTTTGTTTTGTGCCTAACCTGTTTTCTTAACCTTCTGGCGGCGGTCTAATTGTTCTGGTTCCTCCGATAAAAATTTGCGCCCACGGCGAGATATGCGGCTAGTGTGTGCGCACACCTAACGAGTCTCCTGACCCGTCAACCTGTGGTTGCAAATGACAACCTCCGGCACCCGGTTGACTCTCGCGCTATCGACTTGAGCCGTACCTTTACATGTACTCTTGGCCTTCTTTCCGAACAGTTGGTATTCTTAACATAGACCATCAACTGGAGGAAGCAAGTGATGAATGCTGAGACCAAGATAGCCCAACAGCGGTTGAGCCTACTGGAATTGGCCCAGGGTCTGGGGAACGTCGCCGAGGCTTGCCGGCAACGAGGCGTGTCGCGGACCCAGTTCTACGAGTACAAGCGGCGCTTTCAGACGCATGGGATGGTTGGTTTGAAAGACCTGCCGCCTATTCACCAGACCCATCCGCAAACTACACCGCCGGAGGTCGTCGACAGGCTTTTGGCGGTAAGTATGGAGAATCCGACCCGCGGCTGTAACTGGTTGCATGACCGGTTGCTGCTGGAAGGCATCAGTGTCAGCGCGCCGACGATCCAGGGCATCCTCAACAAGCACGAGATGGGCAGCCGGTATGAGCGCCTCCTCAAGCTGGAGGCCCGGGCGCTGCAAGAGGCGATCGAACTGACTCCCCAGCAGGTCGTCTGGTTGGAGAAGGCCAATCCCTCTTTCCGAGAACGGCATGTCGAGAGCAGCCGGCCGGGAGAGCTGCTCTGTCAGGATACCTTCTACGTCGGACGACTGAAGGGCGTGGGCAAGGTCTATCTCCACGCCGTGGTCGACACCTTCAGCAGCTATGCTTTCGGCTACCTCCACACCAGCAAGCAGCCAGAGGCGGCGGCACTGGTGGTTCACAACGACGTCCTGCCCTTCTACCAGGCGCATGACTTGCCCCTCAAGGCCATCCTGACCGACAATGGGCGTGAGTTCTGTGGCACTGAAGCTCATCCGTATGAACTCTACCTGGCTCTCAATGACATCGAGCACCGCCGCACTAAGGTGCGCTCGCCGCAGACCAACGGCTTCATCGAGCGCTTCAACCGCACGGCTTTGGATGAGTTCTTTCGCATCGCCTTCCGAACGACGTTCTACGAGAGTGTCGAGCATTTACAGACCGACTTCGACCAATGGCTGGTCACCTACAACACGGAGCGGCCCCATCAAGGCTATCGCAACATGGGCCGCCGACCAATCGATACCATCGAGCTGTACCTTAGAACTGTTCGAGATGAAGGTTGAGAATACAGATTAACAATGCAACCAATACGATTATCACGACTTGTTGATTGGGAAGTGAGCTGCGACATTGTTATATACACCATTACAGCGCTACGCTGGTCACTTGCCTACTATGTTTTGTTGGAAGCTTCACGATTTGAATAGAGGAAACGGCTCATTAAGAGCGTAAGGGACAACAGTCACCAAACTATTTCGGCCCTCTAAATTAGCTCAGCACTATCCTTATAAAGCAGGCAGAAAGTAACGCTAAATAAAGTATAAGGTGCTCGCATATACAGGCGCGTTACAAAGACGTTAATTTGAGTTAGGATCGCCCAACGAGATCATCCAGAACAACACCCAGCGCAACGGCAATACCCTGAAGCACATCCATCGTCCCGTCTCGCTTGCCCGACTCCAGTTGCGACAAGTACGACGCGCTGATGCTGTCTCTTATACACATCTGACGCTGCCGACGAGCGATCTAGTGTAGATCTCGGTGGTCGCCGTATCCTTAAAAAAAAAAGAAGAAAAAAAAAACAAAAAAAACAAAAACAGATCAACAATACAAATACAAGAAAAGACATTAGCAGCTGACGAGCGTCAATAGATGCTCAAGCATCACACAGCGTCAGGAAGAAGTGGATGGTGACGCGAGCGAGTGTCGCGTACGACATCTGAGATGAGGTGACAGA
>CALLZA010000444.1 GCA_937858165.1 uncultured Ardenticatenia bacterium | reverse complement strand
TTACTGTCTCTTGTCTGCCTTCGTTCTCGTTGTCCACATATGCTTCGTGTGTCTCTGTCGTTTGGTTGTTCGTCATTCGTCAGACTCCTTTTGACTATCTATGTGTCGTTTCTGTTTTTTTTTTCAAGCAGAAGACGGCATACGAGATCTAGTACGGTCTCGTGGGCTCGGAGATGTGTATAAGAGACAGGCTGGCAACCTCGCCCTGGGCGTGGCCGCCCATGCCGTCGGCCACAGCGAAAAAGCCTAACTCCGGCCCCCGGCTAGGGGCGGCTGTCCCGGCCAACAGGCCGCTCAGGGTCATCAGGATGACGCTGTCCTCGTTGCGGTCGCGCACGCGGCCAGGGTGGGTGCGGGCGGCGGCGCGCGTGACCAGCCGGCCGGCGGGCGCGTCCATGTCAAGAGCGATGGTGGGCGAACTGGCTTGCTCGTCCATCCCTTAGCTGATGTCCTGGCTGCCGCAGTCGGGGCAGATCGTGGCGTCGGCGGCCAGCCCCAGGCCACAATTGTTGCAAAAGCGCGCCAGCGCCGGCGTGGCGCGCGCGGCCGCCGCGTTGTCCACAGCGGCGGGCGGCGGGCTGCTGACGATGGTCGGCCACTCTTCGCGCGGCAAAGTCGTCATCGGCTGCGGCAACGCGGCTTCCCAGGGCGGCGCGGTCATTTCGGGGAGAGAGCCGGCCACCACCTCGGCCACCGGCTCGCCGCATTGATGGCAAAAGCGACGGCCCGGCCGCAGCGTTGTGCCGCAATTGATGCAGAAGCGCGGTTCGACTGCCGCCGATGGTTCAACCGATGTGGACTGCGCCGCCTGTGCGGCCATCGTTCCCGGCACAAGGAACCCACCGCTATCGACCGGCAGGTCGTGGATGGGGTCGATGACCAGTGGCGGCAGCGCTCCGGCCGCGCCGGCCGTCGCCGGGCCACCCCCCGGCTCTTCATCGACGTCGATCACCAGCGGCTCGTCGGTATCCGCGGCGTCGGCAGCATCAAGAATCAGGAGTCCACTCGACACTTCCCCGTCCAGCGCACTCAGCCAGTTGTCGGCCTCAATGGGCGACATGGCGCCGACGCCGGCAGTGGCGGCCGACGACTCATCCGGTGTAGCAGTGGCGGGTTCCGGCGGCAGAGGGGCCGCCAGCGGCCAGCTATCGGGCGGCGCCGGTGGCGCGGCGATGGCAGCCCCATCGAGAATGGCCGTCACGCCTGTGGCGGCGGACGGCACGGCGACAACTTCGTCCGGCGTGGTCGTCTCGCTCGGCGCGGCAGCCAGGGTAGCGGCCAGCTCGCTCTCCAGCGCCAGCAGCGCCGCAGCCTGCGCCGCCAACTCGTCGGGCAGCCGCTCGCCGCGGCGGCCGTGGGCCAACGTCGCCTGCCCCAGGGCCACAATCTGTGTGGTATAAGCCTGCAATTGCTTCGTCACGTCCATCGTCCCTTGCCTCACCCAACCGGACGGCCCGCGCCGCCTGTGTCCAGATAGCAGGCTACCCGCCCCCCTGCCAGTAGCGCAGCACCTCCCACACCAGCCAGCCGACCGCGCCGACAGCCGCCGCGCCCAACACCAACAGGGCCGCCGCCTGACCACGACTCAGTAGCGGCGCGGCGCGCACAAAAGCGACCACCACCGACACGTCGTCCGTCGCTCCCCGCTCGCGGGTCAGAGCAATCAGCCGGGCCGCGGCCTCGCGGGGCGCGCGCTGTTCGGCGACATAGGTCAGCAGTTGGCCGTCGCCAACCGCCTCCGCCGCCGCCGGCGAACAGAGGACGACGCGATCGCCGGCGCGCAACGGCACGCCCAGCGAGAACGCCGGCCCGACCGTTGCCGTCGGCGCGGTGGCGCGCGCCAACGGATCGACTGCCTCGCCGCGCACGCGGTAGGCGCTGTCTCTTATACACATCTCCGAGCCCACCAGACCGTACTAGATCTCGTATGCCGTCTTCTGCTTGACAACAAAAAATACACAACAGACACCTACACTCGTACACTATCACCATACACACACATACAAGCCTGTATAGCTGCACTACACCACGTATCACGTAAACCAGATCGCA
>CALLZA010000443.1 GCA_937858165.1 uncultured Ardenticatenia bacterium | reverse complement strand
GACACCGGCGGCCAGCGCGCGCCACCCGCCCGGGCAGACAGGGGAGCGGGTCGCGCCCAGGATAGAGCGGTGGTCCCGCCCCTATGGCCGACACCGAGCACAGATGCCGGCTGGGGCCGCACTGGGCCCGGCAATGGTGGGCGGCGCGGGGGCCGGAGGCGGGGCTGGTGCGGGGGGTCGGCCGTAAGAGCGGGCCCCGGGCGGGTTCTGCGGCGCGGCGGCCGCGGGTGGGAGTGGAGTCGCGTCCGGCTCCGGAAGAGGCGCGGCCACGGCGCGATTGACAGCCGCGACCGGAGTAGACACCGGCGGGGCGGCCACCGTCGCGGCGATGCTCGCCTGCGGGGGTTGGCCGCTCAGCGCGGCGGCGAACTCGGCCGCGCTGGCCGTGCGCTGGTTCATCGTCGGCGTCATGGCCCGCTCAATGGCCTGCGCCGTCATGGCGCGGACGGCCGGATTGAGTTCGCGCACCGCGGGCACGCGCGCCCCCATGGCCATAATGGCCACGCTCTCCGGCGGTGTCTGGCCCGTCAGCAGCTTGTAGAGCGTCGCCGCCAGGGCGTAGACGTCGCTGCGGGCCTCGGTGCTGATGCCGCCGTACTGTTCCGGCGGGCTGTAGCCGGGCGTAACGGCCATCGCGCCGATGGTGGTCTGGCCGCCCTCCACGTAGACCTTGGAGATGCCGAAGTCAACCAGTATGGCGCGGCGGTCACTGTTGATAATGACGTTCTCGGGCTTGATGTCGCGGTGGATGATGGGCGGGCGGCGGGTGTGGAGGTAGGTCAGCGCGTCACACACCTGTTGAATCCACGCCACAGCGTCGGCCTCAGGCAACGGCCCACTCCGTTCGGTCAGCAGCGCGGCCAGGCTCTGGCCCTCGACGTAGTCCATGACCAGGTATTGCCCCTGGCCGGGGACGATGAAGTGGTCGGTGACGCGCGGCAGATTGGGGTGGCGCAGCCCGGCCAGCAGCGTCGCCTCGCGCTCAAACTGGCGCTGCGCCTCGGCCTCGACGCCCAGATTCTCCTTCAGCGCCACCGGCTGGGAGACGTTGATATCCCAGGCGCGATAGACCGCGCCGAAGCCGCCCTGCCCCACGAGGCGGACGATACGGTAGCGATTCTGGATGATGTCGCCGGTCTTCAGCGTCATGGCACGCTCCTGCCTTCGAGGCCTGACAGGAAAAGATAATAGCGCAATCCACCGTGCGATGCATCTTCCGAGGTGCGTCGTGCGGCTGGGCCATACGCCCGCCTGAAGAAGGCGCCGCGCGCTTCAGAAAGTGCGCCGCACCGGACGTCATTCCACAGTCACGTCGTCGATGTGGATGGCCCCGGCGCCGACGAACGACGACGTAACGTCGTCGAGGTGCAAGCCGCGCAGCCGGACGGGGTAGTCCACCACGCCGTTGCCGCGGTTGCCGTAGAGGCCCGCCGGCCAGGTCGTGTCGCCGATGTAGCCGTCGAGTTGCTGCCACTCACGACCGCTGACCTCGCCCAGGTACACCTTCCACAACTCGCCCTCGTTGTCTTCGATGATCGCGCTGAGGTTGAGCGGCGCGCCGTCGCCCAGCACCCAGAGCTTGAGGAAGCGCCGCTCGCGGTCGTTGGCGATGCGAAAGGCGCGCGGGGCGCGGAACATGACGTAGTCGTCGCCCGAACCGGGGAAGTCATACGCCAGTCGCAGGGAGTAGCTACCGCTGTGGGCCTGGTCGGCGGAGACGGCTATCTCGCCGGCGGAACGGCTGTTGCGGTCGTCGCGCAACCAGTCGCCCAAAGCCTCGAAGCTCAGCGGCGTGCTGCGGCTGATGGTGAAGTTGGGGGCTTCGGTGGGCAGGGTGGCTGACGTTGCCGTAGGCTGGTCGGTGGGGGCGGCCGTCGGTTCGGCGGTGGGGGCCGGTTCGTCGGTGGCCGTCGGTGCAATCGTCGGCGTGGTGGTAGCGGTCGCGGTTGTCGCGGCGTTGGTGGGGTCGTCGGCCGCGGTTTGGGGTTCGTCGGCCGTCGCCGCGGTCGTGGCCGGCGGCGCGACTGTCGGCGCGGTCGTCGCGGCTGCGGTAGGCGCCGCGGAGAGTGTGGCCGTCTCGGCCGCGGCGATCAGACCAGGCGTGCCGGGAGTGGCATCGGCCATCGGTCGTTCGCCACGGCCACCGCGCAGCGCCAGGAAGGCCAGCAGGGCCACGAGCAACAGACCGGCCGCCGCGTAGGCCCATAACGGCACGCGGGCCAGCGGGGCGGGTAGCTTGCGGCTGAGCGCCGCAGCCGGGCCGTCGGATGGCAGCGTGTCGACGGCCGTGGCAGTTATGGCCGGGCGCGCTGCGGGCAGTGGCAAGGGCTCACTGGTTGAGTAACCCGGATGCAGGATGAGGCTGATGGAACGCCCGGCGCGATCGCCTAGATTGACCACATCACCCGGCTCCAGCAGTTGCCGTGTTTGCGCCGACAGCCGCCGGCCGCTGAGAAACTGTCTCTTATACACATCTGACGCTGCCGACGAGCGATCTAGTGTAGATCTCGGTGGTCGCCGTATCATTAAAAAAAAAAACAAATGTACAACATGCAGACGACAGGTGCAGAGTCAAAGAGAAAGAGAGAACTACACATGCAGCACAGCACATCAGAAAGAGACGACACACGCGACAGAAACACACAGAGAGAAAGAAGTG
>CALLZA010000442.1 GCA_937858165.1 uncultured Ardenticatenia bacterium | reverse complement strand
TATGTGTGTGTCTCATATATTATTGGTGTGTGCGTGAGCATTTCTGTGTCTAGTCTAGGTGTCATGGGTGGTATGATCGAGATTTCTGGCGTTTTTTTTTTTTCAAGCAGAAGACGGCATACGATATCTAGTACGGTCTCGTGGGCTCGGAGATGTGTATAAGAGACAGAGGATATATGGGGCGACGCCGTCCTGGAGATCGCCATCCTGCCCAACACCGCCCGGGCCACATCGATCATCGGCGTGGCCCGCGAGGTGGCGGCGCTGACCGGTCGCCCGCTGCGCCAGCCGAGCTATGACGTGGTCATGGACGGGCCGCCGCTCGACGGCCGCATCACCATCACCACCGCCGAGCCGGCGCTTAACCCGCGCTTCGTCGCCCTGCTCATCGAGGGCGTGCGCCAGGTTCCCAGCCCCTACTGGATGCAGTACCGCCTGCGGCTGGCCGGACAGCGGCCGATTAACGTCGTCGTCGATATCAGCAACTACGTCATGCTCGAAGTGGGCCAGCCCAACCACACCTTCGACTACGACGTGCTGCGCCGCCGCGCCGACGGTTACGCCCCCGACGGGCCGATTCACATTCACACCCGCCTGCCCCAGCCGGGCGAGACGGTGACGACCCTCGACGGCGCGACGCGCAAGCTGGAACCGTACACCATCCTCGTCACCGACCCGGCCGGCAACCTGTCCATCGGCGGCATCATGGGCGGCCGGGAGAGCGAGATCGGCGACGCGACAACCCGCGTCCTACTCGAGGCCGCGACGTGGAACTTCATCAACATCCGCCGCAGCGCCAACGCCCTCGACCTGCACAGCGAGGCCGCCTATCGCTTCGGCCGCGGCGTGCCGCCCAGCCTGGCCTTGCTGGGGGCCAAACGGGCCGCGGAACTGCTGCGCACACTGGCCGGCGGCACAGTGGCGCAAGGGATCATCGACAACTACCCCCGCCCGACCGCGGCGGTAGTCATCGACCTCGACCCGGCCTACGTCCGCAAGCTCAGCGGCCTCGACCTGTCGGCCGACGACATCGCGGCGCTGCTGGGTCGGCTGGAGTTCACCGTCGAGCCAAACGGGGAGCGGCTGCGCGTGATCGCCCCCGACCATCGCCTCGACATCGAAGGGGCGCACGATCTCGTCGAAGAGGTCTGCCGCCTCTACCGCTACGACCGTATCCCCTCGACCCTATTGGCCGACACACTGCCGCCCCAGCGGCGCAACGTCGCGCTGGAGCGCGAAGAGCGGCTGCGCGATCTGCTGGCCCAGCTCGGCTTGCAGGAGATCTGGAGCTACCGGCTGACAGGCATCGGCCGCGAGGCCCGGCTGCTGCCCGGCAGCCCGCCCGATGACCGCCCCTACGTGACGCTGAGCAACCCACCCGCGCCCGACCGCAACGTCATGCGCCACAGCGTCCTGTCGTCGGTGCTCGACGTAGCCGCGGCCAACAGCCGCCACGCGCCGCGCATCGCCCTGTTCGAGATTGGCCCCGTCTTCCTGGCCGGTGAGGATGGCCCGCTGCCCGAAGAGCGGACGCGGTTGGCCATTGTTCTGACCGGCCGGCGGCAGTTGGAGGGCTGGACCGATGGCGCGCCGCCGGCGGTGGACTTCTATGATTTGAAGGGTATTCTCGACGCCCTCTTCGCCGCGCTGCACCTGGCCGTGACCTTCGAGGCGGCCGGCCACCCCAGCTATCGTCCCGGCCGCACAGCGCGGCTGCTCGTCGACCAGCAACAGATCGGCCTCATGGGCGAGTTGCACCCCGGCGTCGTCAAGGCGTACGATTTGCGCGTCGAGCGCGACCAGCCGGTGCTGGCCGCCGACATCGACCTCGACACCCTGCTGGCGCTCATGCCCGACAGTCACAAGTACGCGCCGCTGTTGACCTATCCACCGGTGCGGGAAGACGTGGCGCTGGTCGTCGATGCAACGCTGCCGGCGGCATCCGTCGAGGCAGCCCTGCGGACCGCCGGCGGGACGCTGCTGCGCGAGGTGGCTCTGTTCGACGTGTACCAGGGCGGGCAGTTGCCGCCGGGCAAGAAGAGCCTGGCCTATCACCTGACCTTCCAGGCCCCAGACAAGACGCTGACCGACGCCGACGTCTCGCGCCAGCGCGGCCGCATCTTGCGCCTGCTGGAGCAACAGCTCGGGGCGACTTTAAGAGGTTAGAAACCACCGATTACGCACGGCTGAGGACAGCCGTGCGTAATCGGTGGTTCGCTTTCTGAATATGTCTGCATTGCTGCGTTCGCTCATTCGCGCCTTCGTGCGGCTGCTGTTCCGACTGGCACTGCGGCTGGAGATCGAGGGGCGGGAGCACCTGCCGCCGGGCGGCCCGCTGGTCATCATCGGCAACCACTTCAGCATCTTCGAAGCGCCGCTGCTGATGGTCTTTCTGCCCTATGGCGACCGCATCACCTGGCTGGCGGCAACGGAGCTACAGGAGTCGCGCATCCTCAAGGCGCTCATCCAACTGTTCAACGTCATTCCCGTCTGGCGCGGCCAGCCCGACCGGGCGGCACTGCGGCGAGCGTTCGGCTGGCTGGCCGGTGGCTCCTATACAACTTCGCCGCTGCCGCCGAACGCTCTAGGGGAGGACCTGGTGGTAGACGGATCCTTAAAACACAGAACAAAGAAGAATCACAACAAGTGCGTAACACAAA
>CALLZA010000441.1 GCA_937858165.1 uncultured Ardenticatenia bacterium | reverse complement strand
CATGCGATCGGTTCCTACTATACCGCATCCAGCTTCATCACACGCCTGTCAACTTGCTATTTGATGTGCATGTCATGCGTGCTAGTAGTATGTTTCGTTTTTTTTTTTCAAGCAGAAGACGGCATACGAGATCTAGTACGGTCTCGTGGGCTCGGAGATGTGTATAAGAGACAGCAATTGGCCGAGGCCCGCGCCTTTGCCGTCGCCCAGGGCCAGGCTCACTGGGATAAATACCTGTCCAAAGCCAGCGCCATTCTGGTAGAAAGCGATCACCACAGCGATCTGCTGCCCACTGTCGGCTATTCGGCCGCGGCCCACCGGCTGGTGACGGCTGCATCGGCCGCCTGGGTCTTTGGCGGCATGGGCAGTTGGAACGACATGGGGATCACCGACCGGGCCGCAGGGCAACGCTATAGGGAGATCACCGATGCCTTCTTCGCCGCGGTAGTGGACGGCTATCTAGTCGCGGCCAACTCATTTGAGCCACCAGCGGGGGTGTAGGGCGGGTAGGCTACCCGCCTCTTCAGCTTACGACGGTAGCTGCATCAAGCCCATTTGACTGATGTGATGGTCAAACGAGAACACCGCGTCTGTACCAAGCGTCTGCGCGGCGGCATAAATACCGCAATCAACGTATGACCACTCCTTATCAGCGAAGTCGCGGAATACTCGATACGTCAGTGCCTCATGCTCAGGCGAACTAAAGCGAAGCGAGAAGATGTCACTGACCCCCAGCGCCTCTCGGAACCGGACGGCCAGCGCGCTATATCCACGAGCTCGGCACAGCGTCATCGTCTCTATCAAAACGTACTCAATAACCACAACTTCGCTACGACGCGGAAGTGAGCGATAGAAGCGGGTCGCCAGTGTATGTAATGGTTCCTGGCGGTTCAGTAGCGCGTAGAGACCGCTGGTATCAGCAAGATAACGGCTCATTGTGGCTGGACGTACAGGATATCGTCAATGGCATTGGGATCTATTGGGTCGTCTATTTGCCCCAATAACTCAGCAACAGGGTCTTCTTCTAATTCCCTTCGCCACTCATCTGCCTCAGCCAGCATTTCTATCACAAGGTGCTCAACGGAAATTCCATCGTGGCGGGCACGTTGCTGGAGACGGTTGTATTGGTCTTCATCTAGAGATATGTACAGGTCAACCATTTCTCTATCTCCGTAAGATTGAGCTACTATCTATATTGTAACACAGCCAATTGTGATTATTGAATGACCAGACCATGATCGACTACTCCACAACCACCCCCCTCTCCCCCACCACCTTCATTAACCTCCTCCACCGCTCCACCCTGGCCGAGCGCCGCCCGGTGGACGACGCCGAGACCATCGCCGGCATGCTGGCCAACGCCGACCTGACCGTGACGGCCTGGGATGGGGAGTTACTCGTCGGCGTGGCCCGCTCCGTCACCGACTTCACCTACTGCTGCTACCTGTCCGACCTGGCCGTGGACGTGGCCTACCAGCGCCAGGGCATCGGCGTCGAACTCATCGCCCGGACGCAGGCGCAACTCGGCCCGCGCTGCAACCTGATCCTGCTGGCCGCCCCGGCCGCGGCCGACTACTACGGCCACATCGGCTTCAACCACCACCCGCGCTGCTGGATTCTGCCGCGCGACAAACGACCGGGCAGGTAAGAACCTCACGCAAAGATCGCCAAGGATGCAAAGCACGCCAAGCTCAGATACTTTCTGCGCTTGACGTGCTTCGCGTCTTGGCGTGAGATTTTCTTGGCGCTCTTGGCGTCCTTAGCGATCTTTGCGTGAGGTTCTTTTCTCCAGACGCCGAAACGCCGCGATAGGGGGAATCGCGGCGCTTCGCAAAAGGAGGAAAACTGTACTGCTGCCCACCTACAGAGTACAACAAACGCCCTTTGCCCGGCGTTAACGGCCGGTGCAAAGGGCGTTGAAAAGTCGTGAAGAGAGTGGTTAGTGGTTAGGGACGAGTGACTAGTCCCTAACCACTAACCACTAGTCCCTATCTGATCGGGTCGATAAACCGCGGCACCGTGCCGTTGATCGGGGCCTGCGTCTCAGCCGCGGCGACCGACAGGGGCAAGCCCAGCGTCTGCGCCGCCGTGGCGATGGCCTCGTAGGCCATGCGGGCGTGCGTTGCCGCCGTCAGGTAGTCCCACTGGCGGAAGGCGCGCTCGGCCGTCCTGGCGTGCTCGCGCCCCGCGGCCACCAGCTCGCGCACCGTGGCCCGGTCGGGGTGGGCCAGCACGTCGTCGAGCATGTCGTTCGACAGGTTCAGATAGCCGGCGAACTCGTAGCGGTACATGTTGTCCCGGTCGAAGGGGCCAAACTCCCAGGCCACGTCGATGTAGGACATCATGCTGTGCGCCTCGTCGCCCAGCCAGGCGAAGTAGAAGTCGCCGCCCGGGCCATAGTCGACGCCGCTGGCCGAGTCGTAACCGTCGTGCGGGTGCGACAGACCATAGTGGTGACCCAGTTCGTGGATAGCCGTCGTCGTGAAGCCATAGCCGGCCGAGCGAATCTCAGGCCCGGTGAACATGAAGACGTAGCTCTGCGTGCCGTCGCGCCAGTTGTCGTCGGCGAAGCCCAACGGGACCCCACCCAGGTTCTTCAGCGCGCCGTTGAAGCCGAAGACGGCCGCCACATAATCCTGTGGGCCATACTCCGGCACAAAGTCGCTATAGTTCTCATCGAAGAAGCAGAAGTACTGGGCAAAGGGCGTGCCGTAATCGACCCAACAGCCGGGCTTGGTGCTCAGCCCGCCGCCGATGCGCACCGCCTGGCGCACGCCGGCCGGCGCGGGCCGCCGGTTGTTGTCCAGCACAAACTGCCAGTCGTAGTACGGCTGGAAGCTCTCATACTCAGCCTGGATCATGTCCATATCGATCCAGTCGGCGGCGTTGCTCAGGCGATGGAGGTTGAACAACTCAATCTGGGCCACGCGCTGCCCGCCCGGCCCCGGTGCGGCCACCAGGGGGTCGTAGAGGGGTGAGGTGGTGAACAGCAGATTGATGCCCACGTAGCGCGTCACCAGCCCCAGGTCGGACGACAGCGCCACCGGGTCACGAAAGCCGCCGGCCGTATACTCCCAAATGACCGGAATGCGATAGTCGGCCACGCCGTCGCCATCGACGTCGGCGTTGTCCACGTCATAGTTGCTCGTCCACGAATCGGGCCCGGCCGAGAGGTCATAGAACCAGGTGCGGCCGTGGCTGCCGCCCCAGGCGACCATCTTGCGCGTCTGGCGCAGCAGGCCGAAGTTATAGCCGGTGTCGGGGTCGGGGCTGTCGGTCTTGGTGTAGACGTGGAACTGGAAGTCCGGCCGGTCGTACCAGTTGATGTAGTAGATGGTGTAGCTCTTGTCGGGGTTGATGCCCAGTCGCTGCTCGCCGGCAGTCATGAGCCACTGCTCGGCCGATGGCCCGTCGATGTAGCCCACCGGCCCGCTCACGTCGAGGACGTTGCTGTTCATGCCATTGTACAACTGCTGGAACAACGTCGGGTCGCCGGGCGTGGCGATGGAGGCCAGGTAGCCGAAGAAGTCGTCCTCAAAGGCCTGGTCGGTGAAGACCGTGCGATAGTCGAAGTCGAAGTGCAGGCCCATATCGCGCCCCTCCAGGCCATAGAAGGCCGGATAGCGCACAATTGGCTCGTAGCTCGCCGGCAGCTCCGCGCGCAGAGCGGCCACGTCAATGTCGGGTCGGTCGAAGCCGACGAAGACGACGTTGACCGGCACGGTCTGGCGATAGGTGACGGTCTCACCGGGCACAAGCCCCTCCGGCTCAATGTCCTGGGCCAAGCCGACCGGGGCCGCCAGAAGACAGGCGACGACCACCATGAGCATCAGCCCCAAGACACGCGCCCAGCGAGGCACAAGGAGTGAACGGGTCATCGGGTTACCTCCACAAACAGTATTGGTTTGTCTTACTCCGGCTCCACAACCGATGGGTAATGGCGAAAGTGCTGACGGGGATGCGCGGACGCCCAAGACTCATCTTCCGCTCATCCCTAGAATACTCTGGTTGCGGTGGTCATGTCAATAGATTCAGCGCCGGCCTCGTGGTATACCTGTCTCTTATACACATCTCCGAGCCCACGAGACCGTACTAGATCTCGTATGCCGTCTTCTGCTTGAAAAAAAAAAACAAAAACATAAAAGACATTTTAATACCTGGATTAGTATTTATGTCAGATACAGAGTACATGCGACCGTACTTCCAGTCAGTAGTCAGTGCTCACTTTAACACGCACGCAATCAATTTAGACGACTTGCGCTATACAGCTCAATAACACAACTACTCTACAAA
>CALLZA010000440.1 GCA_937858165.1 uncultured Ardenticatenia bacterium | reverse complement strand
TTGTGCGCGTGTCGATTGGATAGTGATGAGTTAGTGTCTTGCTGTTTTTTTTTTCAAGCAGAAGACGGCATACGAGATCTAGTACGGTCTCGTGGGCTCGGAGATGTGTATAAGAGACAGAGCGTGTCGTTGTCCACGACCGGCAGTGCGCCAAACTTGTAGATACTGAGTATGTTGGCAGCCTGATGGGCGGGCATTTCGGGCGGCACGGTCATCGGGTCGGGCGTCATGCAGCTCTCGGCGGTCATCTGATCCAGGATTTCTTCGTCCTGCCAGCGCCCATGAAGCACCAGGGGCGAGTTCATCACCAGACGCACGTCACGATCGGTGATGATGCCCACCAGCTTACCGTCGTTCAGAACCGGCAACTGGCGACACGACTGAGCCTTCATCACCTCGATGACTTGCCTTAGGGTAGACTGGGGGGTGACGGTATTGGGAATGGCGGTCATGAGATCGCTTACACTCAGCATGCTCTACTCCTTGCCCTCCTGGACCAACTGGGCGTGGGCTCACCCTAGGGTGAGTGTAGTCGATTTTACCGCGGCGGCATGGTGGCGAATGTCACCTTTGCGAGATGACATTCATCGGGTTTTTAGCGGCCACTGAGAGGGGTTGCCACTTCCGGAAGGGGCGGATACACTCGCGCCAATTCTCATTGTCAGCAAAGGAGACCAATGGCTAAGACAACCCCTCAACGCCGCAAGCAGCAAACCCGCGAGACCAACTGGGTCGTCATCGGCGGGTTGATCGTCCTTGGCATCGCTGTTTTCGGCGGGCTGCTGTGGCTGGCGCTGCGGCCGACAGAGTCACAGACTGTGCAAACGCTGGCCGAGTTCTGCGACGGCAACCCGGACAACTGCGCCGTGCGCGGCGAAGCCGATGCGCCGGTGACGATGGTCGAGGTGTCGGACTTTGGCTGCATCCATTGCACCACGTTCCACCGCGAGACGGAACAGGCGCTGTCGGAGCAGTACGTTGACTCCGGCACAGTGCGCTGGGTGGTCTTGCCCTATGCGCTGAGCACCACGACAGTGCCCGCCGCGGCCGCCGCGCTGTGCGCTGGGGAGCAAGATCGCTACTTTGAGTTTGCTCACGCGCTCTTCCAGATCGACCCGGTCGAAACGCGCATCACCGCCGCTGGCTATCGCCAGGCATCGGAAGCAGTCACACTGGATATGGATGCGTTTGATAGTTGCATGGACGATGGCCGCAACCTCGCCATCGTTAATGCCAACCGTGAAGCGGCGCGCAACAATCGTGTCAGCGGCACGCCGACATTCTTCCTGAACGACGAGACACTCAGCGGCGCGCAACCGCTGGACGTCTTCGCCCAAACGATCAACTCGCTACTGGCCGCGCAATAGGCGCGGCCGGTGGCCAAGGCGGTGGCGGCAACGTGATTCCCGACAAGTGGCAGGTCCGGCTCATCCAGCTTCTGGCCGTTCCCGGCTTGCTGGTGGCCTTCTATCTGTTGCTCTATCACAACGGCGCTCTCGTCGCTTCCTGCAAGGTGGGCGGCTGGGAAGATTGCGGCCTGGTCAGCGGCCCCGACGCGCCCTACGCCTCGCTCGGCCCAATTCCCGTGGCCCTCGTCGGTCTCGTGGGATACGGGGCGCTGTTTCTGCTGACCTGGCTGCCCGCCTGGCTGCCACCGCTGCGGCGCTACTTGCCGGAGTTGCTGGTGGGGCTGACTGGGCTGGCGCTGCTGTTTACCCTCGGTCTAACGGCGTTGGAGGTCTTTGTCATCCATGCCGTCTGCCGCTACTGTCTCATTTCGGCCGCCATCATCCTGCTGATGTTCGTGTTGGCCGTCAGCTACTTGCGCGCGGCCAACCGCGCTGCGGATGGAGCGCCTGACAAGGACGCCGGCCCACCCCCAATGCGCGAGCGAATAGCTCCCAAGGTGTAAGGTTATCGTGTTCAAGCATTTGCTCGTCCCCCTCGACGGCTCCGGGTTTGCCGAAGCCGCCCTGCCCTATGCCCTGGAGTTGGCGGCGCAGTTCGACAGTGACATCACGCTGCTGCGCGTCATCATGCCGCCGCGCCTGGGCGAAGGGGCGCTGACGCCCGAGTCGGCCGATTTCACCGTGCGCGTACGCGACGACCTGTTCAAAGACGCTATCGAGTACCTGCAACAGCAGAAAGGCTCATTGCGCCACCAGAACTTCCGGGCGCACTATCAGGTGGTGGAAGCGGAGGATGTGGCCGCGGAGATCATCAGCAGCGTGCGCGGCAGTGGCGCGGACACGGTGGTGATGTGTACTCACGGCCGTGGCGGGCTGAGTCGCTGGTTGTTCGGCAGCGTGGCCACGCGCGTGCTTCAGTCAGCGCCGGTGCCTGTGCTTGTGGTGCGGCCGGGGGGCGCGGCGGCAGCCTAGTTGACTGGAACGGCGTGGCCGCCCTCGTGGGCAACAGTCTGAATTTCCTGGATCAGACGATAGGAGTCGATGTACTTGAGCAGGTAGCGGCAGGCGCCCGCCTGTTGCAAGAGCAAACGCTCAACCTCATCGGCATAGGGAGCCAGGACAATGACCGCCGCCGGGCAGCGGGCCATCTGATGGACGATTCCCAGCGTGGCGAATAACTCTTCGTCGGAGCCGCTTTGCAGTCCGAGTAAGATGACATCGGGAGAGGTAGTGCAGTTAGCGTCGTAGTCGAGGTAGTGCAGCGCCGCCGCCGGGTCGGCCACGGCCGCCATCACGTCAAGGTCGGGCGTGGCGCTCAGGCGCTTGCGTAGAGCGCGGCGCACGGCCACGTGCCTCTCGACGATTAACACTCTGATCTTCGGCGCGCTTTCCGGCCTTATCATTTTGCCTGTCTCTAAAGGTGTCACTAGCATACGCCAGCACCTCGCTCCCACCTGCCATCCTATCGGCCGACGCGCCGCCCATGTGGGCCGCGATCGGCGCGAGTGACGCCGGCCATTGAAGGCAGTATAGCTGTCGGCGGGCAGACAACTCAATGACGAAAGTCACCCATCAGGGCGACATCTATCACATACTGGGGCTAAAGGGAGCTGGGACGGCTGCAAAGTCGCAAGATCTCATCCAAAGGACGCCAAGATAGCCAAGGACGCCAAGAGAACACTTCTTGGCGTTTTAGGCTCCTTGGCGTCCTCCGCGTGAGCGCTTCTCGCTTAACTACGGGGAAAGTCGAGGGTGACGTTTGTGCCGCTGCCGGGAGTCGACTGGATATCGAAAAGGCCGCCCAGGCTCTCGGCGCGCGCTTGCATATTGGCCAGACCATGCCCAACGCGCAGCGCTTCGTTGCCGGTGTCAAAGCCGCGGCCGTCGTCCTGCACTTTCAAGATGACCCGGCTCGGGCTGCAATGGAGGGCAACGTTGACCCGATTGGCCCGCGCGTGGCGGGCGACGTTGGCCAACGCCTCCTGCGTCGTCAGGAAGATAGCCCGGCCCAGCGGCAGCGGCAGGTCGTCCAACCGTTCAGGGATGCTCATCGACACCGGCACCATGGTGTTGGCCTGGAACTCGCGCACCAGTTGGGCCATGCCCTGCTGAACGTCGCCGGCAAAGCGGCGCGGCCGCAGGTCGAGGATGAAGTTGCGGATGTCGCGGATGGCGTCGTTCAGCCCGGCGATGGACGCATCCAACAAGGTATTGGCCTCGTCGGCTCCCTCCGGCAACGCCAGCCGCGTCGATTCCAGCGTCAGGCCGACGGCATAGATCGACTGGATAACCCCATCGTGCAGATCCATGCCGATGCGCGTGCGCTCCTCCAGCACCGCCAGCCGCTCCAGTTCGGAGTAAAGCCGGGCGTTCTGGATAGCCACGGCGGCGTGGGCGGCCAGCATCTGAATAAGCACCTCGTCCCCCTCGTTAAAGGAGGCAGCGTCCGTCTTGTCGGCCAGATAGAGATTGCCATACGTCTCGCCTGCGCCCACGATAGGCACGCCGAGGAAGCTGGTCATGGCCGGGTGGCCGGCTGGAAAGCCGCGCGACCGCTCATCAGCGGCCACGTCATCGACACGAATGACCTTCTGGTCATAGATGACCGCGCCCAGCAACCCTTCGCCGCGCGGCCAGTGGGCCACGGCGCGCGCCTGGTCGCGGCTCATACCGCTATAGACGAAGCGGTGGACGTTGCCGTGCCCGGCGGCGCGCCAATCACCGACAGCCAACGCTGCATAGCGCGCCCTGGCCAGATCGCGAGCGGAATCGACGATGAGTCTGTCTCTTATACACATCTCCGAGCCCACGAGACCGTACTAGATATCGTATGCCGTCTTCTGCTTGAAAAAAAAAACACACATCAACACAACACACAGCA
>CALLZA010000439.1 GCA_937858165.1 uncultured Ardenticatenia bacterium | reverse complement strand
GTGTAGATGTTGTCGGTTGTTGGTATGCGTGCTGGCGTGTCGTTAGAGAAGTGTGTTTTTTTAATGATACGGCGACCACCGAGATCCACACTAGATCGCTGGTCGGCAGCGTCGGATGTGTATAAGAGACAGGAACGAGCCATCAACGAGCGCCACCTTGACATCGACGATGGGGTATCCCGCTTCGCCGCCTGTTGCCAGCGCCTCCCTGACACCTGCCTGAACCGCAGGGATGTATTCCCGCGGCACGGCTCCGCCAACGATCTTGTCCTCGAAGACGAAGCCTTCGCCGGGTGGGAGCGGCGCAACCTCCAGCCAGACGTGTCCGAACTGACCGCGACCGCCTGTCTGGCGAATGAATCGACCCTCCACCCGCGCTGACTTGGTGATGGTCTCGCGATAGGCGACCTGCGGCTTGCCGACGTTGCCGGTCACCTTGAACTCGCGAAGAAGCCGATCGACGATAACTTCGAGGTGGAGCTCGCCCATGCCCATAATGATGGTCTGGCCAGTCTCCTCGTCTGTCCGCAGACGGAACGTCGGGTCTTCCTCGGCAAGCCGGGCAAGAGCCATCCCCATCTTGTCCTGGTCAGCGCGCGTCTTCGGCTCGATTGCGACTTCGATTACTGGCTCAGGGAAGCTGATCGATTCGAGCACGATCGGCTTGTCAGGGTCACAAAGGGTGTCGCCAGTGAAGGTGGTCTTCAGACCGATGATCGCGCAGATATCGCCCGCGCTAACGGACTCGATCTCCTCGCGGTGGTTGGCGTGCATCTGCAACAACCGCCCCACGCGCTCGCGGTCGCCCTTGGTCGAGTTGTAGGCATACGAGCCCGACTGCATCGTGCCGGAGTAGACGCGGATGAATGTGAGCCGGCCGACATGCGGATCCGCCGCGACCTTGAACGCCAACGCCGAAAACGGCGCGGACGCGTCGGTGTCGCGCGTTTCTTCCTCGCCGGTGCGAGGATTCGTGCCATCTACGGGAGGGATATCCAGCGGCGACGGCAGGAAGTCAACGATAGCGTCGAGCATGAGCTGAACGCCTTTGTTCTTCAGCGCCGTGCCGTTGAGGATCGGGACGAGCTCGGAGCGAATCGTCGCCTGCCGTAGCGCGGCAACCCACTCATGGATCTCAATGTCCTCTTCCTCGAGGTACCGCATCATCAGATCTTCGTCAGACTCGGCGATGGTCTCGAGCAGCTCGTTGCGGCGCAACTCCGCTTCGGCCAGCAGATCGGCCGGCCCCTCGCGGTGGATCGTCCACTGCGACACGCCGCCGCTGGCCGCGCCGGGGAAAGCCGCCAGCCCATCGCGCAGGTTGATGGCCGTATCGCGGTCGTGCCAGTTGAGCAGCGGCACGGGGTAGTCGGCCACGAGGTCGAACATGACCCGCGAGCCGTGCAGGTGAACCATATTGGCCCAAAGATCGGCCGCGCTCTCCAGCACGCGACGGTCATAGGGGCGGCCGAACGTCTCGAACTCGGCCCGGCTGAGCAGCGGGTAGGCGGCGTGCTGCACGGCGTAGTAAATGCCGGCGATGCCCGTGGCCCGCGCGGCGTCGATGAAGGCGATGATGCTCTCGGTCAGGGTGTTCAGGCCGCGATGGAAGGCCTCGGGTGCTTCGCGCATGTGGCTAAGGGCGACGGCGTTGCCGGCCAGGTGCTTGGCCATTGACAGCGGCGAGAAGATGGTGGCGATGAACGGTACGTCGCCACGCAGCCCCTGGCCGACGAGGCGCAATGCCTCGATCTGCGTCGCCAGCGCGCCGCGGTGGGGGTCGGTCGGCCGCAGCGCTTCCCAGTCGGCCGGCTGGGCCACCGGGTAACGGGTCGTCGTCCGCGTGCCCTCGATGTGGCCTTCCCAGCGGTCCTCGACCCCCCAATCGATGACCGAATAGCTGCTGGCCGGGCCGACCTTGAGCAGATCCCAGTCGTAGTCGGCCTGCCACTTCAAGTGCGCCGCGGCCAGCGCGGCAGCGTCCTGATCGTCGCCCGGCCAGTGCCGCCACAAGGCCACCGGCAGCCGGTCGACCGCCTTGCCGGCAATGGCCGCCTCCACTCTTCTGCGTTTGCTAAAGTCGGTCATATGTTGGTTCCTTTGGAAGAACCTCACGCAAAGATCGCCAAGAGCGCAAAGCACGCAAAGAAGAGCGCTCCCTTGGCGCTCTTAGCGTTCTTGGCGATCTTTGCGTGAGGTTCTTCTCTATTAATCATCTACCTGCACCGGGCCAAGGATGAGCCGGTCGCCGATGAGGTTGCCGGCGGCATCGGCCATGTGCAGGCGGCGCTGGCCGACCATCTCGTATAGCCCGACCTCGATGTAGTACTCTCCCGGCGACAGGTCAACCGGTAACACCAGCCGGTAGGGGTCGGTCAGGCGCTGGCCGGGCAGCCACTTGGGAATCCACAGGTGGGTGGGAGACGAACCGCCGAGGGGGGTGTAGTCGAGAGCCACCAGCGGCCGGTTGGCGGCGTCGATGAGATGGACGAAGACAGTGTAGCTGTCCTCGGCCGAGGCCAGGCTCTGCCAGCGCAACCGCAGATGGACGGTATCGCCCGGTTGCGCCGGCAGCGGCTCATGCCACACGGCCGCCCGCCGCTGCCCACCGGCGCGCGCTGTCGCGCCCACCAGCCCGACACGCTGCCGGAAGTTAGCCAGCAGCCGGCTGTGGTCGAGCGGCGCGGCCTGGCCGCTCACGCTCAGTTGGCCCAAAGCGATCTCCGGCCCGGTCTCGTCGGCGCTCAGGTTCTTCAGGGCGACCGTGATGGGGTAGTCGCCACCGGGTAGATCGTGGGGCAGGGCGAAGTCGAACCGCTCGATGATGACCTCGTCCGGCAGCCATAGCGGCGTGGTCAGGTGGCTGTCGGTGGTGAACGGGAAGGTCAGTTCGCCGACGCGGATGACGGGGGCGAAGTAGTCGGCCGTGCCGTCCGGGGCGCGCAGGGCCAGGGTCAGGGGCACGAAGTCGCCGGCGGTCACTTCGCGGCGCGGCAGGGCGTAGGCGACTACCTCGACCGCGCCGCCCGCGCTGTCGACGGGGGTCAGGCTGTCGGGCACGCTCGTCTCACCCGGCTCAACGACGCGATAGAACGGCCCGTCGGGCCGCAGGCGGAAGCCGGCGTCGACGATCTCGCGCCGGTAGTTGCTTAGGTAGACCGGCCCGCCGGGCAGGGTGTCGAAGACGCTCGCCAGCCACGGCCGGGCGGTGGAGACGAGCACCGGTCGCACGTCGCGCTCGCTGGGCCAGCGTGCCTCGACAAATTGCGCGTACCAGAGGGGGGTCATGTGCTCCCAGTCGTTGAGCAACGTGGCCCCTTCGGCGCTATTGGTGAAGCGTTCGAAGACGGCATTCGTATAGTCGGCGGCGGCTGTTTCGTCGCGCAGCGAGATGGTTGGCGCGTTGCGGGCCAGTTGCAGCCCCGGCCCCAGCAGGAAGAGGCCCGCGGCCAGCAGCCCCAGAGGCACGGCCGACAGCCGCCAGCGCACGGCGGTTAGCGTCAGCAGCCCATGCAGGCCGATGCCCGCCAGTACGGCGACGATGACCAGCAGCCCCAGCAGGTAGGCCATGATGTCCTGCGCTCGCAGGCTCATGACGAAGGCGTAGTTAGCGGCGAAGGTCAGGGCGTAGAGGACACTCAGCTTCCACGGCGCAACGGCCGCGCCGCTGCCCGCCCCCCGCCGCTGCGCCACCAGCGGCCAGAGCAGCCCCAGCCCGGCCAGGAACAGAACGGGCAGGGCAAATTGGAGCCGCAGTAGCGAGCCGAAGACGACTGCCCGCTGCGGCGCGTCGGCCAGGCCGAAGTAGGGCAGGCTCTCGCTCAGACCGCGGGCCAGCACGTGGTCGAGGAAGCCGCTCAGGGTGGTCATCGTCGCCGGGCCGAAAGGCGGGGCCATGGCGCTGCGCAGGGGAAAGTAGAGCCAGACGAGCAGGCCCAGCGCGGCGCAGGCGACCATGCCCAGCCACGTCCGCCACTCGCGCACAATCCCCGGCCGGGCCAGCAGGATGAACGCGGCATAGGCCGGAAAGGCGATGACCGTCAACGGATGGTGAGTGACGCCCAGCCCGGCCGAGAGAGAGAAGGCGAACAGCCAGCGCCGGTCGGCCGCGCCGCCGGCGGCCCAACGCGTCAGCAGGAACAAGTTAGCGGCCAGGAAGGCGGCGGTAACGATGTGGGGGTTGGCGTGGATGGCGTGCTGCCAGACGTCGGCGGCCAGGCCGAACGTCAGCGCGGCGAAGACGGCTGCCGCCGCGGCCACGTCGAAGGGGGTGCGGCGACCGGAGAACAGCAGGCGCGAGGCGGCGCGCACCGTGCCATAGACGAACAGCGCCGCGACGGTGGCGACCACGGCCGATAACAGATGCATCCGCGCCGCCACCGCGCCTAGGGGCACAAGCGTCTGGAACAGCTTGCCCAATAGGGTGTAGAAGGCGTAGCCCGGCGGATGGGCAATGCCCAGGACGTGGGCGACGAAGGTGTACTCTGTCGGATCGCCGAAGACAACCGACCGCGCCAGGGTCAGCCCGTAGGCGACGGGCAGGACGAGCAAGGCCAGCAGCCATAGCTTGGATCGCCGGCTTCCAGCCGACGGCCCATCAGATTCCCGGCTAGAAGCCGGCGATCCAACCTTCTCTAACACCGTTGCTCGCTCCGATTCACAAACGGCAAGAACAGTCGGTCGCCTGCCGGCTGGCGTGGCAGTTGCAGCAGCAGCCGTCCGAAGCCGTAGCGCGTGTCGGCGCAGGCCGGCCCCTGATCGACGGCCATCTCCTCCAGGTGGAAGCGAATGGCGTCCGGCCCGAACGTCGGGTGGCGGTTGCTGATCAGCGCCGCCGCGCCGGCCACGTGGGGTGTGGCCGCCGAGGTGCCGCTGAAGGCCCGCGTGCCGTAGCTGGCCGTGCTGACGCCGGCGAAGGCGGCGATGTCGGGTTTGCGCTGCCCGCCGTCGGCCGTGCCGCCCGGGCCGGTGGTCGGCCCTTCGGAGCTGTAGTCGGCTGCCGGGAAGGGCATATTGATGGTCACCGCGCCGACGGTCAGCACGCCGGGCACGTCGGCCAGATCGCCCAGGCTCATGGCCGGCACGCGCCGATCCAGCTCACGGTTGGGCGTCAGCAGGTTAAGGAAGACGGGCCGCGCGCCGCTGATGCGTTGGATGGCGACGCCATAGATGGCCGCGCCGCCGGTGGTGATGTAGTTCAGCCGCTCGGTCGGCCGCTGGCCGGGCAGCCCGGTCTGTGGGTTGTTGGCCGAGGCGACGATGTCGAACGTCGCGCCGTTGTAACGCAGCAGCAGCAGGCGAAAGTCCTGTCGCACCTCTGTCCAGTCGTCCCAGCGCAGCGCCGGGGAGAGGACAACACCGGCCGGAATCTGGTAGGCCGAGCCGTTGCCGGGGCCGAAGACGTTGACCTCGACGCCCGGCGCGTACTCGTGCAGGTTGTCGTTGTCGCCGTCAGTCGAGGTGCCCGACCAGTGCGTTTCGCGGTAGTTGCCGGCGGCCGTCGTCCACAGGATACCTGCCGCCCGTGCCCGGTTGGCCATGGCCGCAAACCGGCCCGTGCCGTCGCCGGGGGTGATGTTGAGGAAGGTCAGTGAGGTGGAAATGACATCGACATTCTGGGCGATGGCGTAGCTGACGGCCTGATCGAGATCGACGTCGGTAGCGATCTTAATCAGATAGAGCTGGGCCGACGGGGCCATGTCGTAGACGATCTCGGCGCAGGCCGTGCCGTGGGGCGTGGTGGCGTCCACTTCGGCGTCGGGCTGGCCGTCGACAAAGTTCTTGACGACGACATTGGCCGGCAGTTCGCTGCCCAGCTTAGCCGTGTACCCCTGGAAGCCGCCGTCGATGATGGCGATGCGCACACCCTGCCCGCGCCTGTCTCTTATACACATCTGACGCTGCCGACGAGCGATCTAGTGTAGATCTCGGTGGTCGCCGTATCATTTAAAAAAAACAACAGATGAATTTAGATTTACGTGAGAAGCAGAGTAACAATAAAAGTACACACCACACATAGACAGAAAGAAGACGACGCATCGAGTGAACAGAGCTCG
>CALLZA010000438.1 GCA_937858165.1 uncultured Ardenticatenia bacterium | reverse complement strand
TGCGCAAGGAAGAGGGGGGGCGACACAAGGCGTTCTTCCCGGGCTACCGGCCGCAGTTCTACATTCGGACGATGGACGTGACGGGCGAGATCACCCTGCCGGAGGGTGTGGAGATGGTCATGCCGGGTGACAACGTCAACCTGAAGGTGAAGCTGATCACCCCGGTGGCCCTGGAAGACGGCCAGCGCTTCGCCATCCGCGAAGGCGGCCTGACCGTTGGCGCTGGGGTCATTACCAAGATTCTGGCCTAAGCCAGGGACTAGGTTCCAGGTTCCAGGTTCCAGGGAAAGGTTTCTTTCCCTGGAACCTGGCCCTGGCCCCTGGCCCCTATTGAAGGTTTACTGAAATGGCAAAGAAAGCCGTTCGCACTCATATCACGTTGCAGTGCACCGAGTGCAAAGAGCGCAACTACATTACCGAGAAGAACCGGCGCAACGACCCGGGCCGCATCGAGTTGAACAAGTTCTGTCCGCGTTGCCGTCAGGTGCGTGTGCACCGCGAGACCAGATAATTACGAATTAGGAATTAAGAATTAGGAATTTGAAAGTACACTTCTGCTCTTCATTCCTAATTCGTAATTCCTAATTCGTAATTCCCGAAGGGGGTTAGCTCAATTGGCAGAGCGACGGTCTCCAAAACCGTAGGCTGCGGGTTCGATTCCTGCACCCCCTGTAGAAGTTGGTTGCAAAACCAACTTAAAGAAGCTGGCCTAAAGTCCAGCAACCGAGCCGGCCTCGCAGCCGGCTCTTTTGAGAGAGAAGCCGGCCAACCGGGCTTGGCGGGCTACCGAGAGGGTAACTAGACGTGGCGAAGAAAGAAGAAGCGGCCGTTGTGCCGCAAGAAAATCCGATCGGCCGCTATCTGCGCGAGACGCGCGGTGAACTACGCAAGGTCACCTGGCCAACACGCGACGAGGCCTGGCGCCTGACGGCCATCGTCCTCGGTGTGACGGCCGCCTTCGCCGTCTTCCTGTGGGCCATGGACGCCCTGTTCTCGAACGCGATCCGGCTGATCATCCAGCAGATTCTCGGCGTATAGCTCAATGGACAATCAGAACGATCGGTTGGACGACCCGCAGAACCTGCTCGATGTCGATGACGCCGTGCAGTCGGACGAGCGTGCCTGGTACGTTATCCACTGCTACTCCGGCTATGAGAACAAGGTCCGCCATAGCATCGAACAGCGCATCGAGACGATGGGCATGCAGGACTACATCTTCGATGTCGTCGTGCCGACCGAGGAAGAGATCGAGATCAAGGAAGGCAAGCGCCGCACGGTGGAGCGCCGCGTCTTTCCAGGCTACATCCTGGTGCAGATGATTCTGACCGAGGAGTCCTGGTACGTCGTGCGCAACACGCCCGGCGTGACCGGCTTCGTTGGCATGGGCAATGACCCGACGCCATTACGCGCCGACGAAGTAGCTAAGATCATGAACCGCATGGAAGCGGAAGCACCCAAGGTGAAATTCGACTTCCAGCGCGGCGAAAAGGTGCGCATCGGCACGGGGCCGTTTGCCGACTTCATCGGCACAGTGGCCGACATCGACGCCGAGCGGGCCAAGGTACGGGTCATGGTGTCGTTCTTCGGCCGCGAGACACCGGTCGAGCTCGACTTCCTGCACGTAGAGAAGGTTTAGTAGCCCAGTCGCTACACAAGCGGAGGAGCCTGCCCCGGCAGGCGCTGGCACTCCAGGAGAAATAAGATGGCAAAGAAGATTAAGGCAGTCATCAAGATTCAGGTTCAGGCCGGCAAGGCCAACCCCGCCCCGCCCATCGGTACGGCCCTCGGCCCCCAGGGCGTGAATCTGATGCAGTTTTGCAAGGAATACAACGCGCGCACGTCCAACATGGTCGGCCAGATCGTGCCGGCCGAGATCACCGTCTTCCAGGACGGTAGTTTCACCTTTGTGCTGAAGACGCCGCCGGCGGCCGACCTCATCAAAAAGGCGGCCGGCATTCCCCGCGGCTCGGCTGTGCCCAACCGCGACAAGGTCGGCAGCATCAGCCAGAAGCAACTGCGCGAGATCGCCGAACAGAAGATGAAAGACCTCAACGCTCGCGATGTCGAAGCGGCGATGGCGATCGTTGCCGGGACGGCGCGGAGCATGGGGATTACTGTTACGGAGTAAGCAGTCTTCAGTGCTCAGTATTCAGTCGTCGTAGTCTACTGGTTATTGAATACTGATCACTGACAAGAGTGGGAGAACGAGCCACTGCGCCGTTCGCCAAGGCGACTGTTGTCGCCCAACCACAAGGAGCAATCATGCCAAAACACGGACGCAAGTACGAAGAAGCGGCGGCAAAAGTCGACCGCAGCAAGCTCTACAATCGTGAAGATGCCATCAAACTGATCAAGGAGACGGCGGTCACGAATTTCGACCCGACGGTTGAGGTGCATATGCGCCTGGGTGTCGACCCGCGCCACGCCGACCAGCAGGTGCGCGACGTCGTCGTGCTGCCCAATGGCCTGGGTAAGTCGGTGCGTGTGCTCGTCTTTGCCGAAGGTGAAGATGCCAACGTGGCCCGCGAGGCCGGAGCCGACGTCATCGCCGACGACGAAGTCATTAAGCGCATCCAGGAAGGGTGGACGGAGTTCGACGTGGCCATCGCCGTGCCGTCGATGATGGGCAAGGTCGGCCGCCTCGGTCGTGTCCTCGGCCCGCGCGGGCTGATGCCCAATCCGCGCGCCGGAACCGTCGCCCCCGCCGCCGACCTGCCGCGCCTCATCGATGAGGCCAAGGCCGGCCGCGTGGAGTTTCGCGTCGACAAGACCTCCAACATCCACGCCCCCATCGGTAAGGCCAGCTTTACGCAGGAGCAACTGGTGGAGAATCTGACCGCTTTCATCGGTGCGGTCAAGCGCGCCCGGCCGTCAGCGGCCAAGGGCACTTACATTCAGAAGATCACGGTCGCCAACACGATGGGCCCGGGCATCAAGCTCGACCCGGTGGAGGCCGCGCTCTAGCCATTTACAACAGCCATAAGTCTCTACCGGAGACAGCCGGCGGGAACGCGAACGCGCTTCCCTTAATTAGACCGGCCGAGGTGGGGTACAACACAACACAGCCGGGTGGCCACTCGCCGCCCGCCGCCTGTTCTGTGAAGTCCTCCTATCGGCCGCGCCGGTACGGAGGACTTTTACGTTTAGAGGAGGTGAAAACCTTTGGCAATCGACAAGAAACGCAAGGATGAATTGGTCGGCGAGTATACCGATCTGCTCCAGCGCAGTTCAGCCATCTTCCTGACCCGCTACGGCGGCATGACCGTCAAGGAGATGGAGGCGCTGCGGCTGAAGATCGGCGACGTGAACGGGCAGATCAACGTGACAAAAAACACGTTGCTCGGCATCGCTCTGGAACAGACCGACCGCGTGCCGCCGGGCGAGCTGCTCAACGGGCAGGTGGCCACGAGCTTCGCCCTGGGCGAGGCGTCGGCGCTGGCCAAGGTGCTGGTCGACCAGGCCAAGGCCAACGACAAGCTGAAGATCGTTGGCGGTATGCTCGGCAATCGCGTTCTGACGCCGGCTGAGATCGAGTCGCTGGCGACGCTGCCGTCGCTCGACCAGTTGCGCGCCCAGATTCTGGGCCTGATCAACGCCCCGGCGCAGGGCATCGTATCGGCCGTCACGAATGGCGTGCGCCAGGTCGTCAACGTCCTGGACGCTTATGCCAAGAAGGACGAGAACGCCGCTGCGGCCGAACCGGCTGCGGCCTAAGTAATTGTAGCGCGGGTTGCTTTACCCGCGCGTCTATCAGAGACAACCAGAACGCGGGTAAAACAACCCGCGCTACATGCAGAGGAGTTAATAAGACAATGGCAGATTTGGACAAGTTGGTACAAGACCTGAGCAGCCTGACCCTGTTGGAAGCGGCTGATCTGACGAAGAAGCTGGAAGAGGCTTGGGGCGTTAGCGCCGCCGCGCCGATGGCGATGGGTATGATGCCCGGCATGATGGCCGGCGCCGCCGCCGCGCCGGTCGAAGAGGCCGAAGAGCAGACCGAGTTCTCGGTGAAGCTGAAGGACATCGGCCCGAAGAAGATCGAGGTCATTAAGGCTGTGCGCACGCTGACCAACCTGGGCCTGAAGGAAGCCAAGGACGCTGTCGAAGGACTGAACGTCATCATGGAAGCCGTCAGCAAGGAACAAGCGGCCGAGGCCAAGAAGGCTTTGGAAGAGGCCGGCGCTGTCGTCGAGGTTAAGTAGTTTCGTCACTGACGAACTGCGGTAAGAAGAGACCGGCTTACTCAGTAGGCCGGTCTCTCTTTGTGCCCCATGAACGACACGCGCTTCATTCTGGCTTCGCAGTCGCCCCGCCGACGGCAGTTGCTGGCGCTGCTGGGCTACCCGTTTGAGATTATCGTCCCCGGCGTTGACGAAGATTTGCACCTGGATGCCGGGCCGGCAAGCTACGTTCTGCGCACGGCCCAGCAGAAGGCCGAGGCCGTGGCTCAACCACTGCCTGCACCGCGCGACGCTACCCGGCTTATTGTCATCGCCGCCGATACCACCGTCGCTCTGGATGAGGCGATCCTGGGCAAACCGGCCGACGACGCCGAAGCGCGGCAGATGTTGCTGGCGCTGCGCGGCCGAACCCATGACGTTCACACCGGCCTATGTCTGGTCGAGGCCGGCGGCGGGCGCGAAGTAACGGCTGTCTATAGCACCGTAGTGACCATGCGCGACTATAGCGCGGCCGAAATCGACGCCTATGTCGCCAGCGGCGACCCGCTGGACAAAGCCGGGGCCTATGCCATCCAGTATGCGAGCTTCAGCCCCGTGGCCGCGCTCGATGGCTGCTATCTGAACGTCGTCGGCCTGTCACTGTGCGGCCTGATTCTCCTGCTGCGCGACCTGGGCGTGCCCTGTCGCGCCTCCCGCGCCGCCCTGCTGGCGGCCCACGACGGCTACCCCTGCCCTCTCTTTGATGGCATTCAGGCTGACTTGCAATAGGCCCTTGGCCACCAACTGCCCACCAACCGCAGAGGGCTCGTCCTCAGAGGCGGCCCGCTAGACACAGCCGCATCTGAGGATGCGGACTCCGTCTACTGCCCTACGAGTCCTAGACATCTGCCCCATCTCGATCGCCAATACTTATTTAAGTATTGACTTATTTAAGCAAATGCTTTATTATATTCGACATGGACAAGTTCCACGCCCTAGCCGAACCAACCCGGCGGCAGATCGTCGAGATGTTGGCGCGCGAGGGGGCAATGACGGCAGGCGACATTCAGGCGCGATTTGAGGTCAGCGCTCCGGCTATCTCGCAGCATCTCAAGGTGCTGCGCGAAGCCGGGCTGGTGCAGGTGGAGAAGCGGGCGCAGCAGCGCATCTATCGCATCAATCCTGAGTCCATGCTGGAGTTGGAGGCGTGGGCCAAGCGCGTGCGCGAGTTGTGGACGGGCCGGTTCGACGCGCTCGATGCCCTGCTACGGATGGAACAGTCCAAATCCCCGAAGGAGTAGATGAGATGGCAGCCGTGAGTGAACAGACAAAAGACCTGGTGATCGAGCGTATCTTTGACGCCCCGCGCGAGCAGGTGTGGCAGGCGTGGACCGACCCGGAGTTGTTCATGCGCTGGTGGGGGCCGAGTACATTTACCTCGCCCACATGCCGGATGGACGTGCGCCCCGGCGGCCGCTATGTCTGGAGCATGCGCGATCCAGACGGCAACGACTACTACTCGGCCGGCACATTTCTGGAGGTGGTTCCGCCGGAGCGACTTGTCTACACCGACAGCTTCGCGGACAAGGACGGCAACATCATCCCGCCCGGCGCCTACGGCATGAGCGATGCCTTCCCGACTGAGCTCACGGTCACCGTGACGCTCGAAGACCTGGGCAAGCAAACGAAGATGCGCACCGCCTTCAGCGGCATGCCCGAGGGACCAGAGAAAGAAATGACCGCGGCGGGCTACAGTGAGTCGCTCGACAAGCTGGCCAATGCCGTGACCAAGCAGGTGCGGCTGGCGATCGACCGCGAGAAGCTCCAAATCACCATCGCCCGCGACTTCGACGCGCCGCCGACGCTGGTGTGGCGGGCACTGACCGAGCCGGCGCTGCTGTCGCAGTGGTGGGG
>CALLZA010000437.1 GCA_937858165.1 uncultured Ardenticatenia bacterium | reverse complement strand
TTGTTATGTTGTCGTGGTTGCTGTTCTGTACTTTGTAGTCATGGTTGTGGCATTTGTGCTTTTAGTTGTCGTTAGTTCTCTATTATTGTTGGGTTATTGTGTAGTTGTTGTTTCATGTGTGCTGATATGTTGTTGTTTGTTGTTGGTGGTTTTTTTTTTTTTCAAGCAGAAGACGGCATACGAGATCTAGTACGGTCTCGTGGGCTCGGAGATGTGTATAAGAGACAGGCTGGCGTAGATGCGGCCGGTGCGGCCGTCGTCGTTGAACGTCATGGCGATGGCGTTTAGCGCCGTTTCGGGAATATCGGCCTCTTTGCCCGTCCAATACGGATTGTCCCAGGTCACCTCGGGGTCAAAGAACCAGTCGAGCGGCCCGCTGCCGGTGCGCTCGCCGCGATAGATGACTGGGACGTGACGCACCTTGCGCAGATTGCTATAGACCCGATTGTTCTCGAACAGGATGTTGTCCACCCGATTGTTCTGGTCGACCCCGCGCATGATGACGCCCGAGTCCCAACTGTCATGGATAGCGGAGTTGCGCACGATGACGTTGCTGGCCACCACTTCCAGCCCGCGGGCGCTGGAGTAGCGTACCTCGAAGCCGTCGAAGACGGTGCCTTCGCCGGAGATCTCCACCAGCGAACGGAAGCGGTCGGCCGGCAAGCCGCCGGGCAACAGCTTGTCGCCGTCGATAATGGGCGATTCGCCCGGATAGGCCATGAGGGTCAGGCCAGTCTTGGTGGTGGGGACAGAGACGGTCTGGTAATAGATGCCGCCGCGCACGCAGATGACGGTGTCGTTAGCCGCCGTGCCAATAGCCGCCTGAATGGAACCACCCGATTCGACGACGACCTGGCAGTCGTTCGCGTCCAAAAGCAGCGTTGCGGCGGCCACACCAGCTCGTGATGAGGACGGCAACAGGGCCAACAACCACAATACAGCAACAAAACCAACACGTCTGGCACTCATCTTTTTCACCTTTTCCCTCTAAGCGCAATTTCGCCCAGAGTAAGCCTATCCACCGACCCTTACAGTAAACATTACAACAGTGTTTTCACTCATCCAGCCAAAGCTGTCAGGCAGGCGGCCCGCGGCATCTCACTTACCGCCTACCCACCGGCCGCTTCACCAGCTGGGCGCAGAAACAAAAAACGGGCCAGATAGCCGTGCTATCTGGCCCGTCAGGCCCCGACGGTCAATCACCGCCGGATGTGTTGCCGGGCCGGTGACTAGTTACTGCTCTCAACGAGCGGCAACAGATCGCCGAGGATGGTAAAGGTTGTGCTGCCGCCCAGTTCATCGGCGCCGATGTCCAGCGCCCCGTTGCGCGCGGTGCCGAAGAAGTCATCTGTGACGTGCGCCACGTTCGCGCCGCGGTCGACGGCCGGCGACCCGGCCAGCAGGATGTAGTTGGCCGGAGTCGGCAGGGCGTTCATCATCGGCAGGACCAGGCTGGCGAGCCGGGGATCGGCGACAATACGGCCGGCCTCGCTGCTCGGCCAGCCGTTGACCGGGTTCTTGCTATACAGATTGTTACTGACGGTGAAGCTCGACAGGTTGGGCGTGCCGGTCGCATACTGGATGCGTGTGATCGTGCCGGGAACGGTCTGGACGATCAGATTGTTGGTAAACCGGGTGTTCTGAAACGAAGCCCGGCCGTCGAACTCGACGTTGTTGGCCGCATCGCCGCTGACACTGCGGGCATTGACGAAGGTGTTGTTGGCCACGACAGCGTTGTTCAGCCCACCGCCGTTGATCTGCGTCGAGACGCCGAAGTTCACCCCACACCCAACCACGATGTTGTTGACGATGACCTGGCCCGTGCTGGGCGGCGGCGGCGATTTGAAGTCCTCGTCGCGAACCTGGAGGCCGGGGCCGGGCCGGTATTGGCCGCCTGTGCCGCGCCACGAGATGGGATCGTTGGTGCAGAAGACGAAGTTGCGCCGCACGGTCACGTTTGTGGTGTTGACCAGGTAGATATTGGCGCCACGATTGTCATAGCTCGTGTTGTCCTCAAAGGTCAGGTTGCGTGTATAGCGGCCGGCCACCAGCCCTTCGCCATAGTTGTGGGAGATGACGTTGCCGCGGGCGACGCTGTATTCAACCTGCTGGGTAAACGCCAGACCACTGCCACCAGCCGTGCCGTTGGCATTCCTGAGAAGGTTGTTGTGAACGATGTTGTTCTCGACCAGCACGTTGCGGACCGGGACCGAGCCGGCCACGGTGACAACCAGGCCCATGCTCTGGTTATCACGAATGACCATATTGCGCACCGTGACGTTCGACTTGCTGATGGTGACACCGCGCGCCTTGGAGTTGCGCACCTCAAAGCCTTCGACGGTGACATTCACAGCGTCGATCATGATCAGCGGCGGGGTGGTGTTCTTGGCCGTCACCGCTGGTATCTGATTCCTACCGTCGATGATCGCCTTCTCCCCCGGATAGGACATCAGGGTGACGCCTGTGTTCTTAGCCTTCAGCTTGACCTGCTCGGAATAGACACCGGCCCGGACGCAGATGACCGCGCCACTGCGGGCGGGCACAACCGCGGCCTGGATCGACTGGCCGGGCTGGACGATCACGGTGCATTGCGAGGCGTTCGTTACCAACGGCGCGAATGACGTATCCTGAGCCAGGACGTTGTTGGTCCGGGCTGCATTAGCCACGGTCAACACAACCATCATACCGAACAAAGCCAACAGCTTATAGGTTTTTGCTCTCATCTCCACTTTTCCCCGATGCGGCGACGCGCGATGACGCTGGGGGGGGATCGCCGCCTGTTGTAGTACGGTGTACTACGCGCCCGATATTCGCTTTGGTACCTACGTTTAGGCCGATGTGTTGATCGACTCCGATGGTAGAATAGGGTCGCGGGGCTGTCTGACAGGTCTGATGATGGTGAGGTGTTCGTTGCTAGGTGACCGTATCCGGTGACGACCCAACCGCTATTCCATTGACCTAGACACCATGGCGCTTTGCTGGTTTACGGCAACACACAAATTACTCAGAAAGCGGCCACAAGACCCCACTGTAGCGGAGAAGTATTACAATGCGCGTTACTATTGCCGGATTCCTGACCGATTATAAAGGCCGAGTCCTTTTGCAGCAGCCGGAGCCGGGACGCCTCTCGCCCGTTGCCGCCTCTCTGGAGTCGGGGGTGCTGCCGGCCGACACGCTGGCCGGCGCCTTCCGCACCGCCACGGGGCTGGTCATCTGGCCGGTGCGCCTGGTGGGGGTGTACTTCATTGCTCGCCGTGGAGGCGAACTGGTGCTTACCTACCGCTGCACGTTGCGCGGCGGCGAACTCCAGCCACCGCCGGAGCAACCGCCGGCTGCCTTCTTTGACACCACCCCCCGGCCCCACGGCCTGAGCGCCGCCCACGCCCGTCAACTCGACGACGCGCTGGGCCATATCGGCGGGCCGGCCATCGTGGCGCGGCTGGGTGGCGGTCTGTGGCCCGGCCTGCGGCGGCCGAAGAAGAGCCAGGCGGCCGGCGCGCTCGACTGGGCGGTGACGACGCGGCTGATCGTTGGCGGCGGCCACGGCCAGGTGGCCTGGACGCGCGGCGAGGCGGCCGAGCCGTGGCGCTTGCCGAGCGCAGCCGTCCGCCCGGGCGAAGCGCCGTGGGCCACGGCCGAACGGCTGCGGCGGACGTTACAGCTTGACGGCAACGGCCACCGACCTGTTCCCCGGCTCATCACGCAGGCCACCGACCGCCCGGCGCTGACCTTTGTCTTTGCCGCCGAACTGTATGAACCCCCTTTCCCGCAGGATCTGGGTGATCGGCTGGGCTTCGCCGCGCCGGACAGGGTGGATGCGCGTTTCGAGGCCGCCGACCGGGCGCTGGCGGCCGAACTGCTGACCGCACCCGACATGACGCTCGTCCGCCTGGAGGTGTAGGGCGGGTAAGGCAACCCGCCCTACGAGTGGCGGCGGCGCAGGAACCACTTCTCGATCTCGATGACCACAAAGGCGATCGTGCCCAGCGCCGCGGCGATGAGCAGGTCGCGCGGAGTGAGAGGCACGATGCGGAAGAACTGCTCCAGGAACGGCGCGTAGAGCACCACCAGTTGCAGAATGATGACCAGCAGGGCCAGCCCCAGCAGCGTCAGGTTCGTCCGCAACCCCAGGGCGAAGAACGACTCACGGCTGGAGCGCGACGCCAGCGCCTGGCCCACCTGCAAGAAGGCCAGCGTGGTAAAGATCATCGTCTGCCACGTGGTGTCGCCGGGATTGGCCGGGTCGTGGTAGAACCAGCCGACGAACAAAGCGACAAGGCCAATGACCACGCCCACCCACAACACGTGGCCGCCCAACCCCTCGCTGAAGATGCCCGCCCGTGGGTCGCGCGGCGGCCGGCGCATGGTGTTGCGCTCGGCCGGCTCCACGCCCAGCCCCAGCCCCAAGAGACCGTCGGTCAGCAGGTTCAGCCACAGCAGCTGCAGCGGCAGCAGGGCCACGGCCGCCTCTGCCCCCAACAGCAGCGGCGTCAGCAGCATCACCAGCACCTTGCCAACGTTGCCGGCAATGGAGAACTTGACGAAGCGGCGGATGTTGTCATAGATGACCCGCCCTTCTTCGACGGCGGCGACGATGGTGGCGAAGTTGTCGTCCAGCAGCACCATGTCCGACGCCTCCTTCGAGACGTCCGTGCCGGTGATACCCATCGCCACGCCGATATCGGCCCGCTTCAGCGCCGGCGAGTCGTTGACGCCGTCGCCGGTCATGGCGACGATGTGGCCTTTGCGCTGGAGCATCTCGACGATCTCCAGTTTGTTGGCCGGGGTCACGCGGGCGTAGACCGACACCTCGTCCACCGCCTGCTCCAGTTCAGCGTCCGACATGGCGTCGAGCATCAGGCCGGTTTTGACGCGGCCGTTGTCGGTGATACCCAGGTCGTAGGCGATGAAGCGCGCCGTCAGCGGGTGGTCGCCGGTGATCATGATCGGCCGGATGCCGGCGGCTTTGGCGGTGGCCACGGCGGCTTTGACCTCCGGCCGCGGCGGGTCGATCATGCCCACCAGGCCGACGATGGTCAGATCGCGCTCCAGCTCGTCCTGCGGCGTATCGATCCACTGTACGCCTATACCCAGAACGCGCATCCCCTTGTCGGCCATCTGCTCATTGGCGGCGCGCAACCGCTCGCGCCAGTGGTCGTCCAGCGGTTGCGGCTCGCCGCCGACCCAGATGGCGCGGCTGATGTCGAGCATACCGTCGACCGCGCCCTTGGTGAAGGCGACGTAGTGCTCGTCGGGGCGCAGCCCGGCGGCGCGCAAGCCGGCCAGCGCCTCCGGCAGCGCGTCGGGGTCCAACTGGTGAACGGTGGTCATGCGCTTGCGCTCCGAGTCGAAGGGCAGTTCGGCCACGCGCGGCGCGACGGCCATCAGGGCGCTGCGCCGGATACCAGCCTGGAGCGCGGCGACGAGCAGCGCGCCCTCCGTCGGGTCGCCGATAACGCCGTAGCGCCCCGTCTGCGGGTCGGGCTGTAGCGAGGCGTCGTTGCATAGCGCCCCGCCAGCGATTGCCAGGCCGATGGCCGGTGGCTGCTCGGCCAGCCGGATGGGCGTCTCGTGGCGCTCGTCGAGCGCCGGGGCGGGGTGGGACGTGCCGGTCAGTTCCAGGTAGTGACCGGCCACGTCGATGACCGTCACGGTCATGCGGTTCTCGGTCAGTGTGCCCGTCTTGTCGGAGCAGATGACCGTCACCGCACCCAGCGTCTCGACCGCCGGCAGCTTGCGGATGAGCGAGTTGCGGCGCAACATGCGCTGCGCGCCGAGGGCCAGCGTCACGGTGACGACCGCCGGCAGCCCTTCGGGCACGACGGCCACGGCCACGCTAACGGCCGTCAGGAACATGTCGCGCGGGTCTTCGTTCAGGGCGACGCCGATGAGCATGACCTGTCTCTTATACACATCTGACGCTGCCGACGAGCGATCTAGTGTAGATCTCGGTGGTCGCCGTATCATTAAAAAAAAAAAGACAATAGAGACACAAAGATTCAGGAGAGAGAGCAAAAAACAACAAGAAAGAAAGGACGAGCAAGGAGGAGAACGAGAG
>CALLZA010000436.1 GCA_937858165.1 uncultured Ardenticatenia bacterium | reverse complement strand
GTGGGTGGGTTGTAGGTGAGTGATGTTTTTGTTTTGCAAGCAGAAGACGGCATACGATATCTAGTACGGTCTCGTGGGCTCGGAGATGTGTATAAGAGACAGTTATTTCGTCAAACTCCTACAACCCACCACGCCGGTGCCCACCGCAAAGCGTGGCGGGTTGAAGAACGCGCCGCTAGTCAGGATCACGCTACGGCGAATCGTCCAAATCATCCGCCCCAAAGTCGAACAGCTCGCCAATCGACTGGCGATAGTAGTTTTGGCGAATCGCACCGGCGAAGACAGACGCGGTGGGCAGGACGACCAACTTTGGGTTCTTTGGTTCGCGCACCTGGGGTACGGTGTCGGTGGTGATGATCTCGCAAATCTGCGGCACATCGCTCAGCCGCTCCAGCGCCCCCCGCAGGAAGAGGCCGTGGGTACAGATAACGTAAATCTCCTCCAGGCCGTGATCCAATAGAAGGCGCGAAAGCTCCACAATCGTCCCGCCGGTAGCGATCTCGTCGTCATGGATGAGCGCTCGGCGGAAGCCGCTCACCTGGCGGCCGATCAGCCCGCCAATCTGCACCTTGTCGTCGGACATGCGGGTCTTATTGGCCGTGGCTGCGCCCAGGCCAAGCATCTCGGCGAAGCGGGCGGCCGACTTGGCGCTACCCACATCCGGGGCGACGACAACCGTATCCTCGGCGCTAAACTGGCGCGGCCGGAAGTAGTCGGCGAACAGGCCGCGAGCGGTCAAAGGATCGGTGGGCACACCGAAGAAGCCGTGAACCTGGGGCGAGTGCAGGGTCATGGTCATGATGTGGCTGGCCCCGGCCGTCCGGAGCAGATCGGCCACGAGGCGGGCGGTGATGGAGATGCGCGGCGCGTCCTTTTTGTCCGAACGGGCATAGGAGAAGTAGGGGATAACGGCATGAATCTCCCGCGCCGCCGCGCCCTTGGCGATGTCGATCATCATCAGCAGTTCCATCAGGTGATCGCTGACTGGCGGCACGAGCGACTGCACCAGAAACACTGCCCGGCCGCGCACGCTGGCCCCCAGTTGAACGAACAGGTTATCGTTGCTGAAGCGCGAGAAGTGGGTCTCCTCCAAGCGAATGCCCAAGCTGGCCGCCAGCGAGCGGGCCAGGGGCAGGTTGGAACGGCCGCTAAATAGACGCACGTCGCTTTGTGTCAGGGGTAAGGCTTTGAGGCTCATGCGTGCTCCCTCCCTTTACATCAGGTTGGCCCGGCCAGTCAGGGCGACGGCCGGATAACGGTACAGCCCAATTATCCCCGCCGCCACGACCATTGCAAAGGGGTAAAGACTCACGCAAAGCACGCCAAGGGCGCAAAGGACGCCAAGAGCTCTCTCTTAGCGTTCTTAGCCCTCTTGGCGCTCTATGCGTGAGCTCTTACTGACCGGCTAACCAAAGTCACTCTCCACCGCCAACGCCTGCCGCAGTAGGGCTAAGTAAACACGGCGCGGCACTTCGACCGCGCCCAGGCGAATCAGGTGCGGCGTGGTGTACTGCACGTCGAGCAGCCGGAAGTTGCGCGCCCGCAGCCGTTGCACCAGATGGTAGAGGGCAACCTTGCTGGCGTCGCGCCGGCGGCTAAACATGCTCTCTCCGGCGAAGAAGCCGCGGATGCTAACGCCATAGAGGCCGCCGACAAGCTCCTCGCCCACCCACGACTCGACGCTGTGGGCAAAGCCCAGACGGTGCAGCCGGTTATACGCCTCTATAATCTCGGCGTTGATCCACGTCTCTTCACGGCCGGGGGCCGGCGCGGCGCAGGCAGCGATGACCTGCTCGAAGGCGGTGTCAAAGCGCACCTCGAACGGGCCGTGGTGGAGCACCCGCCGCAGTGACTGCGACACGCGCAACCCATCGAGGGGCAAAATGGCCCGCGGCTGGGGGGAAAACCAGTGGATGCGGCCGTCGTCGTGGGCCATCGGGAAGATGCCCTGCATGTAGGCCGACAACAGCACTTCCGGTGTCAGTTCCATACTTTGGTTCCGGCGATAACGACTCTATAATTGTGGCGAATCAAATCCAGAGCCGTCCATAGACGACACAGGGTGGCCCGCTTATAGGCACTGTAAGCGGCGTCGACCCGCGGACGCTCTCCCGTGGAGCCACGCGAGCAAACCCATCATGTATGACGTCCAAACCCTGCGCCAAACCGAGTTTCCCCATTCTAGCGAAGTCGCCTATCTAAATCACGCCGGCATCTCGCCCCTGCCGCAGCGCGCCAAGCGCGCCATCCAGGCCGCCGTCGAAGCCCTCAGCGGCGACCCCAACGACTATTTCGGCCGGGTCGGCCTGCCGGCCATCATCGACCTTCACGCCCGGCTGGCCCGCTTCATCAATGCCGCCGCTCCGTCAGAGATTGTCACCATCACCAGCACCAGCGCCGCCCTTAACGCCGTGGCTCAGGCCATCCCCTGGCTACCGGGCGACCGCGTTCTGTTCTGCGACGTCGAATTCCCGTCCAACGCCTATCCGTGGCTTAGCCTGGCCCGCGACGGCGTTGAGAGTTGCGTCGTTCCCGCCGACGGCGGAGGGCTGACTCTGCGCGCCGTGGAACAGCACGCCGACGACCGCTCGCGCGTCGTGGCCGCCAGCGCTGTGCAGTTCTTCACCGGCCATCGTACTGATATGGCGGCGATCGGCCGCTTCTGTCGCCAGCGCGGCATCCTGTTCGTCGTCGACGCCATCCAGGCCATCGGCCACGTACCGATTGACGTGCAAGCGATGGGTATCGACGTGCTGGCCACCGGCGGCCAGAAGTCGATCCTGGGCCTGCCCGGCGTGGGCTTCATGGCCGTGCGCGGCGCCGTGGCCGAAGCCATGCGCCCGCGCCTCATCCACGCCAACGCCACCGTTGACTGGCCGCACTGGCTGGCCTATGACCTGACGCCCCTGCCGGGAGCCGAACGCTTCGCCGCCGGCACGCCCAACGTGCCCGGCCTCATCGGCCTGGGGCAAAGCCTGGCCCTGCTCGAAGAACTGGGCGTCGCCAACATCGACGCCCACACGACCGCCCTCAGCCGCTACGCTATTGGGCGGTTGACGGCGCTGGGCCTCGATGTGATCACCCCGGTCGATGCCCTGGGGCCAATCGTCACCTTCCGCTCGCCAATCGATGCGGCGGCTACGGATCAGCTCGTTCAACGCCTGGCCGCCCAGGGCGTCGTCGTCGTCAAACACCTGGACGCCGCCGGCGCGGCCTACATTCGCCTCTCGTTCCACTGCTACAACGTCCTGGCCGAAATCGACCGCTTCATTGAGACCTTCTCTGAGAGCGCACACTGAAACATCCACAGATGACACCAATTTCTCAAGGTTGAATCGGTGAAAATCCGTGTCATCTGTGGATGCTTTCTGTATAAGGCTCAGGGCGACTCATCTAGTCGCAGCGCGCCGGCAGCGATGGGTTGCACAGGGCGGTTATTGCCCTCAATGAGCGCCGTGAAGGCGGCGATTTGCTCGGGTGACATTTCGATCGGAGTGCTCATCACCGACCAGAGAACACCCTCGGAACAGGGCGGCGTGGTCAACGAGCCATTGTAGCGGTAGAAGAGTTGATCCGGCGGCAGCAAAGCGGCGACGTCAACCGTTGCTCCTGTGGCCGTAATACCCGTCTCCTCGGCCGGCAAGTGCTCCCAAACAGGGGCAAAGGCCGCGTTCTCCGCCCCCTCGGCGATGAATACCCCCACCACGGCTAAGGCCTGGCTCGCCGCCCGGTGAACAAGATGCATCTCTAGCGGATAACCCTGGCCGGCAACGGTGTGTTCACCAGGGGCATGGAAGTGAAACTGAGCCAGGTTATACGTTTCGCCATCCACGACGATGTGGCTGCCACTGCCGACGTTGACCTGAATGGTGTGGCCGTTGTTGATGATATTGACGGCCGATTGCCCATACTCAAACGTGATGTTCTCCAGATCGGTTGGCGTGGCGTTGACCAGATCGATCGGCGACTGCTGCTGGCCGATGCCACACGTCTCATAATGGCCACTTAGCTCAGCCCACTCTTCCGGCCCGTCTTCGCCCTCATACTCGAAGTGCGGGTAAATGACCACACACTGCGTCGCCTCGGCCGAAGCGATGACGTCCAGCAGCATGTCGTCCGCCCCATCCATCAGCAACCACTCATGGCCGACAAACGTCTCCTGATCGACGAATTCGCGGTCGGCCAACTGGAAGTAGTCGACGAGCTGGGCCGGGGACTGGGCTGTGTCATGCCATACGCCCGTAAGCTCAACGCCACTGAGATTGAGGAACCGGATCATGACCCCTCCCGACGTCGCGGCCGGGATATCGGCCGGGTTACACGTGGGTTCCGCCGCAGCGGCAACTTCGTCGGCCGCGGGGCTTGTTTCCTGCGTCGTGGGCGCCGTCTCCACAATCTCTTCGGATGGAGCCGATTCCTCCGTGGCAGCCGTCTGCTCTATTGCGCCAGGCTCCTGGGTAGCGGCGGGTTGACTTTCATCAGGCAGTAACTCAGTGACTGATTCTGTCGCCGGCGCCGAACACGCGGTCAGAGCGAAGAGCAAGAGAGTGACAAGGGTCAGGGTCTTCTTCACGAATATTCTCCTTTCAACAAAATGATAACTAACCGAATTCAATGCGCGGCTCGTGGTCCTGGCTGCTCTCCCACCACTGGCGGATGCGCCCGCCGATGGGCCGGCCGATGGCGCGTTCCAGTTCATAGACCACGTCCCACAGCCGGCGAAAGTCCACGCCTGTGCCCAGGCCGACCTTGTGGGCCATGAAAACGATGTCCTCGGTCGCCAGATTGCCGGCCGCGCCGGGCGCGAACGGACATCCGCCCAGCCCGCCGACGCTGCTATCGAAGGTGCGAATGCCCGCCTGGAGCGCCGCCGTGGCGTTGGCCAGCCCCAGCGCCTGCGTATCGTGTAGATGGGCCGCCAGCCGGGTGATGTCGATGCGCCGGGCGATGAGGTCAATGAGGCGGCCGACCGACAGTGGGTCGGCGTGGCCGATGGTGTCGGCCACGGCGATCTCGTCCACGCCCCAGTCGACGATCTCCTGTACCAGGGCCAGCGTCTTGTGGGGCGACACCGGCCCCTCGAACGGGCAGATCCAGGCCGTCATCAGGTAAAAGCGCGTGCGCAACCCTTCGCCCTGGGCACGAGCGACGAGGCGGCGGGCTGTGTCCAGCGCCTGCCGCGGCGTGTTGTGGGTGTTGCGCAAACTGAACGTCTCGCTGACGGCCGCGCCGAAGGCCAGCGACCGGCAGCCGCCGGCCACCGCCCGCTCGTAGCCACGGTCGTTGAAGACCAGTCCGGCCAGCTCGATGCCCGCACCGCCGTGGCGCGCCACCGCCCTGGCCATGACCTCATCGGCGTCGGCCAGTTGCGGCACGGATGCTGGATGCACGAAGCTCGTGGCCTCGATGTGGCGCACCCCCGCCTCGACCAGGCCGTCGATGAGGCTGCCTTTTTGCGCCGCGGTCAGCACAGCAGCCTCGTTCTGCAGGCCGTCGCGCGGGCCGACCTCGTAGATCTTTAGCAAGTCATCCATGCAGTGGGCGGTGGGCAGTATCAATAAGCAGTAGGTCAGTAGGTGAGTTGCCCGCGCTATCTAAACTCGCCACTCGTATCTGGTATCTCACATAAGGTGCTTGCGGAAGAAGTCGGTGATGGCGTTGTAGCAGGTGACGCGATTCTCGTACTTCAGCACGTCGTGTCCCTCGTCGGCAAACACCAGGTAATCAACCTCTTTGTCCGCCGCCCGCAACTGCTCAACAACGTCGCGCGATTCGCGCTCGATCACGCGCGGGTCGTTCTGACCCTGGATGACCAGCAGCGGGCACTGGATGCCGGCGATGTGGCTCTGCGGCGAGCGCTCGATCAGGAAGTCGCGATCCTTCACAGGATCGCCAATGGCAATGACGAAGTAGGGCTTCCACGTCTCCGGCAGGCGCTCCATAAAGGTCAGCAGGTCGTACGCTGTCTCTTATACACATCTCCGAGCCCACGAGACCGTACTAGATATCGTCTGCCGTCTTCTGCTTGAAACAAAAAAGCCTCAACTACACACACA
>CALLZA010000435.1 GCA_937858165.1 uncultured Ardenticatenia bacterium | reverse complement strand
CTTTTTGTATCCTTCTTTCTGCTCTCTTTCTTGTTATGTGTTCGTCCTATTTCTCTTGCACTTTTTCTGAGTGTATTCGTTGCATCATTAGCAGCTGTCTGTCTGATTTCAGACGTCACGTATGTCTTATGTATCTGTTTTTTTTTTTATTCTTTTTGTTTTCTTTTTTTTGTTTTTTTTTAATGATACGGCGACCACCGAGATCTACACTAGATCGCTCGTCGGCAGCGTCAGATGTGTATAAGAGACAGCAGTCAGGCCGACCGACCAGCAGTACGTCTGAGCGGCGCGCATAGCCGCCATCAGTTCGTCAGTCGTCGGTCGCGGCACGTGGCGGGCGACGAGGTCAATGGCGTCCTCGAAGAAGACGCCTGTCGGCGCGCCGTCGGTCGCGCGGTCGATGCGCCCGCCGGGCGGGTCGGGCGTCGTCGCGTCGATGCCGCTCAGGCGCAGCGCGACGCTGTTGGCCCAGGCAGCGTGGCCGCTCTTGTCGGACAGCAGCGCCGGACGGTCGGCCACCACGTTGTCAAGTTCGGCGGCGGTGGGAAAGGCGTGGTTGGGCCAGGCCGCGACCGTCCAGCCGCGGCCACGCAGCCAGCCGTGCCCCGGATGAGCCTCGGCGAAGACGCGAATGCGATCCAACGCCGTTTCGCGCGTGGTCGCGCCGTCGAGATCGACGGCTTGCAGGCCCATGGCGAACCACTGGAAGTGGACGTGGGCGTCAACCAGGCCGGGGGTGACGCCCCGACCGCCCAGGTCGATCCACTCGACGCCGTCGCCGCGCAACGCCAGCAGTTCGTCGCCGCCGACGGCATGAATGCGCCCGTCGCGCATGGCCACGGCCGAGGCCAGCAGTTGCTCCGGGTTCATGGTGTGGATGCGGCCGTTGGTCAGAAGCAAAGTGTGGGGCATAGAGTTCTCCAGAAATGGAACCACAGATTACACAGAGTGTGACGCGAGGTTGTCGCGCCTCAGCGCCCTCTTACAGCAAGTTAATTGCTTTACCAGGTGGATTGTATCTAAAATGCATCTATCTCAATATGAAGGCCAAATAGTCATATGGCTCGTAACCTGACGCCCGTTCATCCGGAACTTCGCCAAAGAGCGAGAACCTTTCCGCGTATCCCGTTTAACCGCTGGAACGTTCGCTTCTTCCAATGGCTGACCCGTCTGCAACCGGAGAGCAAAGCTCCCGACGATATCCAGATTGACCAACTCTATGTCCAAAGTCAGGATCAGCAGCACAGGATTGGGCTTCGGGTTTACAGGCCCAAAGCCATGAACCCTGACGCGCCCGTGCTGTTATGGATGCATGGCGGTGGGCTGATCATCGGAAGTCCGAAACAAAATGATCGCGCTATGTTTCATATTGTTCGCAATACTGGGATTGCCATTGTTTCTGTTGACTACCGCTTAGCGCCCAATCACCCATTTCCTACGCCACTCGACGATTGTTATGCCGCTTTGAAGTGGGTTTACGCCCACGCTGAAACTCTGGGCATTGATCCCAATCGTATCGCTATTGGTGGCGAAAGCGCGGGGGGAGGACTGGCGGCAAGCCTCGTTCAACTGGCGCACGATCGCGCTGAGATAATTCCCGTTTTTCAACTGCTGATTTACCCCATGCTCGATGACCGATCCGCCATCCGCACGGATGTGTCCCAGGTCGAATTGCTAACCTGGACGCCGCAAAATAACCGGTTTGGATGGGAGTCCTACCTGGGGCATGCTTGTGGCTTTGACCATGTACTGCCTTATGCCGTTCCTGCCCGACGTGAAGATTTAGCGGGCTTTCCGCCAACATGGATTGGCGTCGGCACGTTGGACTTGTTCTACGACGAAAACGTAGCCTACGCCCGAAAGTTGCAGCATTGCGGTGTGGCTTGTGAACTGGTCGTACTCGATGGCGCATTTCACGGCTTTGACCAGTTTGACCATGACTTACCCGTCGTTCAAGCGTTTCGACAGTCGCAAATCGACGCGCTGAGAAAGCACCTGGCTGCCTAACCCACGCCGCCGACCGCCGACCTATTTATCCAACCGCAGCGCCTCGCCCAGCAGCGTCTCCAGGTAGGGCGTGACGCCCCAGTACGCTTTGAGGGCACGATACTCGGCCACGAGGGCCGGCATAGGCCGCGCGCCGGTGTAGACGGCGCGAATCATCAGGTTCTTGGGCGTGTGCTCGATGGGCACGAACTCCAGCACTTCGGCGCGATAGCCCATCAGCCGCAAAATGAGGGCGCGGAAAGCGTCGGTCAGCGTGTCGCCCAGCCGCTCGCGAAGGATGCCGTGGCGCATTACCGGGCGGAACGGCTCCGGCGTCAGCGCGGCGCCCAGTTGCGCTTGCAGGTGGTGGTGGCAGCATGGGGCGCTTAGCACCAGCCGGCTGCGCCAGCCAACGGCCTGGGCCAGCGCCTCGTCGGTGGCCGTGTCGCAGGCGTGGAGGGCCAGGACGACGTCGGCCGGCGCGTCGGCCTGGTAGTCGAGAATGCGCGCCGCCTCGAATCGCAGTCCGTCCCAACCCAGTTGGGCAGCCGTGGCCGCGTGGCGCGCCATCAGGTGGGCCTTGGTGTCTACGCCGGTCATGCTCACCGCGCGCCCCTTGACGGCCGTTAGATAGTGATAGGTGGCAAACGTCAGCACCGCGCTGCCGCAACCCAAATCGACGACGCGCAGCGGCTCGGCGTCGATTCTGTCGATCTCGCCCGTCTCGTCGATGAGGCGCAGGAATTCGTTGATCTGCCGCACCTTGCGCTGCTGGTCGGCGCGAACGCGGCCGTCGGCCGTCGCGACGCCGATGGCCGAGAGGAAGGGGGCGGTCACTTCTTCGCCCAGAATGAGCGGCTTGGCCCGGTCGTGGGCCAGATCGAGGGGGATAGGTCGGTCGTCACGCGGCTCGCGATGGACGATGGGGCGGCCCTTCTTGCTGAACTGGACGCGGATCGTTTCGGCCGTCGTGCGCGCCAGCAGGCTATTGAAGGGCAGGGCCAGTAGCTTGTCCAGTTGCCCTCGCGCCTCGTCGGCGGTCAGGTTGCGGCTGCGCTCTTGCGCGCCGTCGAAGGTGGTGAATTGCAGCCGGCGACTACCCTTGACCTCCACTGGGCGGATCGTGATGCGTGCCCAAGGCACGGCCGCGCCGCGCCGCGCCCCCTGGAAGACGGCTTCGACGAAGCGTTTTTCATCGAGGATGGCCGTCCGTAGGGAGTCATGGAAGGTGTCCGACATGATGTAATGAAAGAGTCATCCACAGATTGCCCTCTGAGAAATCTGTGCCATCTGTGGATGATTCTTCAATCAGTTACTCGCCCCACTCCAGTTCCTGGTCGCCGATGTGGACCGTGTCGCCGACCTTGACGCCGGCGGCGGTCAGCGCCTCGGTGATGCCCATCTTTTCCAGGACGTTTTGAAAACGCATTAGCGCGTCATCGAACTCGAAGTAGGTCATGGAGACGATACGCTCGATCTCCTTGCCCCGCACGCGCCAAACGCGGCCGTCCTCGCGATGGATGGTGAAGGCGCGCTCATCAGCCTTCGGGCGGATGATGACCGGCGCGTCGGCTGTCGGCGGGCGCGAGACCGGCGCGGCGTCGAGCATCCTCTTGACCTCGTAGAGCATCAGCCGCACGCCCTCGCCGGTGACGGCCGAGATGCTGGTGAAGGGGTGGCCGGCGGCAATGATCGACTCGCGCACCAGCGGCTCCAACTCTTTCACGTCGGGCAGGTCGATCTTGTTGAGGACGACCAACTGCGGCTTGGCGGCCAGTTCGGGGTTGTAAAGGGCCAGCTCCTCGTTGATCATCGCCCAATCTTCTAGCGGATCGACAGCCATACCGTCGAGCAAGTGGATGAGCACGCGCGTGCGCTCCACGTGGCGCAGGAAGTCGTGGCCCAGCCCAACGCCGGCCGACGCGCCCTCGATGAGGCCAGGGATGTCAGCCAACACCATCGACTGGTAGTCGTCGAGGGCGACGACGCCCAGGTTGGGCTGGAGGGTGGTGAACGGGTAGTCGCCGATCTTCGGCCGGGCGGCACTGACCACTGATAGCAGGGTGGATTTGCCGGCGTTGGGCACGCCGACGATGCCCACATCGGCGATGAGCTTCAGTTCCAGCGTCAGCCATAGCTCCTCGCCCGGCTCGCCGCGCTCGGCGACGCGCGGCGCCTGTTGGCGGCTGTTGGCGAAGTGGATGTTGCCGCGCCCGCCGCGGCCGCCGGACAGAATGACGACCTCCTGGCCGGCCTCGGTCAGGTCGGCCAACACGTCGCCGGTCGCGGCGTTGCGGATGATGGTGCCCACCGGCGCTTCGAGGCGCAACGCTTCACCTTTGGCTCCGGTCATCTTCTGCACCGTGCCGTGGACGCCGTTGCCGGCGCGGTAGTGCCGGTTGTGCTGGAAGTTGATCAGGCTGTTGAGATGGTGGGTGGCAACGAAGATCACGTCGCCGCCGCGACCGCCGTCACCGCCGTCCGGCCCACCCAGACGCACGAACTTCTCCTGGCGAAAGCTGATCATGCCGTCGCCGCCGTCGCCGCTGCGGACGTTTATCTTGGCTTCATCGTAAAACATAGGGTTCGTCGGGCGATTAGTGCCCGTTCCTTTCTTCGTTGAGCAGTTGTTGCAACGCCGCCAGACGCGGGTCAATGGCCCCATCGTCGCAACCGCAATCCCCCTCGTTGAGGTTCGCGCCGCACTCCTGGCAGAGGCCCAGGCAGTCAGGTTGGCAGAGAACCTTGATCGGCATGCTGAGCAGGCTCAGTTCGCGCACCAGCGGCGCGAGGTCGATCAGGCCATCCTCGCCGACGTAGTTCTCGCCGGGCGGGGCGCTCTGAGGCGGGTAGTAGAACAGTTCATCGAGCGTAAAGTCGAGCGGGACGATCGTTTCCGTCAGGCAGCGCACGCACTCCAGCGCGGCGGCGCTTTCCAATTCACCTTGAATGTAGATGCCTTCGGTGGTGCGCGTGGCGGTGATGACGCCCTTGAGCGGGGTGAGGGTCAGATCATCGCTCAGCTTGATGCTGGGATAATCAAGTTCGATGCGACGGATCGTCCCGAAGTCGGCCTCCAGCAGAAAACCGAAGTTGAAGCGCAAACGGGACAGTTTCATGGTAAACCTTCCAGAAATAAAGAGCAACCACAGATTACACCGATTACACGGATTTACTCAGGTGAAGAGTGAATCTAAGGAATCGATGTCATCGGCGGGTGTCTCGCCATTCACGATAAAAGTAAGCCCCATTCAGGGACGCGAGTCCGGTAGTCTGGGATAGAATGGGAGTATATCACAATCGCGACTCTTCGGTGTGGGAGAGAGCAAGGGGTTTAGCAGTGACTCACCTAACGCGGCGGCTGCTGGTGGCCAGCCACAACAAGGGCAAAGTGCGCGAATACGCCGAAATCCTGGGCGATATGGGCATCGACTGGCTGACACTGGACGAGGCGGGCGTGGCCGAGGACGTGGCCGAGACGGAGGACACCTTTCGCGGCAACGCCGTGATGAAGGCTACGGCCTACGCGCGCCAGACTGGGCTGCTGACGCTGGCCGATGACTCGGGGCTGGCGGTGGATGCGTTGGGCGGGCGGCCGGGCGTGCTGTCGGCGCGCTATGGCGGGCCGGGTACGACCGCCGTCGACCGCTACCAATTGCTGCTGGCCGAGTTGCGCGACGTGCCCGCCGAACGGCGTACGGCGCGCTTCCACTGTGTGACCGCTCTGGCCGCGCCCAATGGCGAGCTGATCGGGACGGCCGACGGCGTCTGCGAAGGGGTGATTGCCCTGGAGCCCAGCGGTGTGGGGGGCTTCGGCTATGACCCGGTCTTCTTTCTGCCGCCGTATGGCTTGACCATGGCCCAGTTGGACGCGGCCGAAAAGAACCGCATCAGCCATCGCGGCCGAGCGGCAGCCGCCATCGCGCCGCTCTTACGCCGTGCGTTGGCCGGGAGCTAAGCCAGGCCTGTCTCTTATACACATCTCCGAGCCCACGAGACCGTACTAGATCTCGTATGCCGTCTTCTGCTTGCAAACAAAAAAACACATGAGATGACATGGTCGACACAGCACTTAG
>CALLZA010000434.1 GCA_937858165.1 uncultured Ardenticatenia bacterium | reverse complement strand
GCCACGGCCAGCCCGCGCGTGTCCTTGTTCAGCTGGTCGTAGCTCTTCAGCAGCGCCGGCTGGGCCAGAGCCGCCTGCCGGCCGCGCTTCTCGATCAGCTTGCTCAGGTGGACGCCCAGGTTCTGCTGTTCGACCTTCAGCGTGGCGACGGAGGCATTGAACTCGCCGGCCAGCCGCTCGACTTCGGCTGCTGCCTTCGCGCTGATGGCCTGCCGCTCGTCGACGGCCATCATCACCTTCAGCTCTTCGTCCTCCAGCGCCGCCCGCCGCCGGCCGAGCGCCTCCACCTCGTGTTGTAGGTCGGTCAGTTCCTTGGGGACTTTCACCGCGCCGGAGTAGAGCCGCTCCTCCGAGCGCTTGGCCTTGTCGGCCACGCCGGCGATCTCCAGTGTCAGGTCTTTGTGGCGGGCGCGCCAGAGGTGCAGTTCGGCATCAGCCGCGGCCGCGGCCTCGCGGGCGGCCACAAGCGCCGGTGGATCCTTTTGCAGGCGCAGGACCTCGCCCAGGCGCTGTTTCTTCGTCCGTATCTCGGTGTCGAGCTGCTGCAAGTCGTAGAGTACTCGTGCCTGGCTCATCGCGCCTCCTGCTAGCGTCCGAAGGACATTGTCGGGTCAGCCATACCTCACGCAAAGAACGCCAAGAAGACCTTCTTTTTGCGTCCTTTGCGCCCTTAGCGAACTTTGCGTGCGGTCTTCTTCCGGCTGTGAAGTGTCCTTGAGAGCATTGTAGCACATCGACCCCGGAGGGCGAACGTGGGTATAATCCCGACTCTATGGTCTCAAGGATGCTGGAACTGGGCGAACAGCCCTACACCGAAGCCGATGCCGAGTGGGACGCCTTCGTCGCCGCCCACCCCCACGGCAGCCTGTTGCAGACGACGAACTGGGCGCGGCTGAAGAACCGCTTCGGCTGGACGTCGGAGCGCGTCTGGATGAAGCGCGACGGGCGGCTTGTGGCCGGGGCGCAAGTGCTCTTTCGCTCCCTGGCACTGGGCGTGGTCAAGCTGGCCTATGTGCCCCACGGCCCGCTGGTCGATTGGCGCGACGATGAACAGGTGGCTGTGTTGTTCAACCAGGTCGATCAGGCCGCCTATCGTCGCGGCGCGGGCCTGCTGAAGATGGAGCCGCGGCTGTGGCAAGACGAGTGGCCGGCGGCCGAGTGGGAGGCGCTCTACCGGCGGCACGGCTGCGTCGCCTCGCCCGACACCATCCAGCCGCCGCGCACGATCGTCATCGACCTGCGGCCGGGCGAAGACGACATTCTGGCCGCCATGAAGCAGAAGACGCGCTATAACGTCCGGCTGGCGGAGAAAAAGGGGGTGACGACCCGACTGGGCACCGCCGCCGACCTGCCCGCCTTCTTGCGTCTGATGCACGCCACCGGCCAGCGCGATGGCTTCGGCATCCACCAGCCGGAGTACTACCGCGCCGCGCTGGAGTTATTCGCGCCGGAAAACGCGGCCCTGCTGCTGGCCGAGTATGAGGGGCGGGCACTGGCCGGGGTGATGGTCTTCACCTGCGGCGACAGCGCGGCCTACCTCTATGGCGCGTCGAGCGACGAAGAGCGGGCGCGCATGCCGGCCTACGCCGCGCAGTGGGCCGGCATGCGCTGGGCCAAGGGGCGCGGCTGCACGACCTATGACCTGTGGGGCGTGCCCGATGCCGACGAGGCGACGTTGGAGGCAGGCTTTACCGACCACCAGGACGGGCTGTGGCCGGTCTACCGCTTCAAGCGCGGCTTCGGCGGTGAGGTACGGCGGACGGTGGGCGCGGCCGACCGGGTCTATAATGGGCTGCTGCACCGTCTCTACGCCTGGCGGCGCGGACGATAAGGTAGCGCGGGTTGCGTTACCCGCGCCTTCGGCGCGCGAGTAAAGCAACCCGCGCTACAAGCTACAAGAAGAAGAACGCCACGGCCAAAATCACATAGAGCATCAGCAACATCGCCCCTTCCAGCCAGATGCTCTCCCCGTCCAACGACACGAACGCGGCGATGATCGACGCCGCGCCCACAGCCAGAACCTCGTAGGTCGTGAACTCCAACGGCATCGGGTTGCCCAGCGCCAGGCTGATGAAGACCAGCGCCGGGGCCACGAACAGGGCGATCTGCAAGCTGGAGCCGATGGCGATGCTGAGCGCCAGGTCCATCTTGTTCTTGGCCGCCACCTGGACCGCCACGAAGTGCTCGGCGGCATTGCCAACGAGGGGAATCAGGATGATGCCCAGGAAGAACTCGCTCAGCCCCAGCGCCTCGGTCACCGGCTCCACCGCGCCAACGAGAAACTCCGACAACAGGGCGATGAAGGCGACAGCGACAACCAGGACGATGAGCGCGTGGCGCGGCCCCCAGCCAGACGGCGCGTGGGCTTCGCGGGCCTGTGGGTCGGTGTCGGTGGGCTTGGCCGTGAATGAGTAGAGAAGCGTCAGGCCATACATGATCAGGATGGCGATTGATGCGCCGATGCTGAGGAACTCCACGGTGCGGAAGTCGGGCTCCAGCGCCAGATTGAAGACGGATGGGATGCCCAGGGCGAAGACCGACAGGACAAGCAGTGTGGCGTCGATGCCGGCGTTGGCGCGGTTGAACTTCTGAGTTCCGTGCCGGACGCCGCCGACGAGCAGCGACAGGCCGAGAATCAGCAGCAAGTTGCCCAGGATAGAGCCGGTGATGGAGCTGTCTCTTATACACATCTGACGCTGCCGACGAGCGATCTAGTGTAGATCTCGGTGGTCGCCGTATCATTAAAAAAACAAAAACAGTACAGCAGAGATACTAAAAGGAAGAGCGAAGAAGACAAGACAACAGTGACAGAATAATG
>CALLZA010000433.1 GCA_937858165.1 uncultured Ardenticatenia bacterium | reverse complement strand
TTTGTTTACTAATTGATCTCTTTTGTGTTGGATACCTCTTTACTGTTAGATAACGAGATCAGTCTTTCTGAGTTCTGACTGTCGTAGCTGTGTTCTATTCGGGTCCTGTTGAGATGACGTGATTATCTAGTGTGTATAAATGTAAGATATCTTACATTTTTTTTTTTTTTTTATTTTTTTTGTTAATGATACGGCGACCACCGAGATCTACACTAGATCGCTCGTCGGCAGCGTCAGATGTGTATAAGAGACAGGGGCCACACACAGCGAGGCCAGCGGCAGCAGGTTGTCGTCGGTCAGGGCAAAGGCTGGGTCGGCGGCCGAGGCCCGCGCCGCCAGCAGTTGCAGCGCCGGCAGTTGCCCCCAGCGCGCCAGGTCGGGCGGCTCGGCCAGATCGGGCACGGCCAGTGGGGCCAGCGGCCACTCATGCTCACCGTAGAGGTCGAGCGGGACGCGGCTGGTGCACAGCAGCCGCAGGTCGGGGGCGTGGGCCAGCCAGTCGGCGAAGAGCGTCGCGCCGTCGAGTAGGTGTTCACAGTTGTCGAGGATGAGCAGCAGTTGGCGCGGGCGCAGGGCGTCGCGCAGGCCGTCGGCCGGCGACTGCCCGGCGGCAGGCGTCAGCGCCAGGGCTTGCAGCACCGCGTAGGGGATGTCGGCCGCCGTCTGCGCCTCGGCCAGCGAGACAAGCGCCGCGCCGTCGGCGAACGCTGCCTGTGCGGCGTGGCCGACCGCCAGCGCCAGCCGCGTCTTGCCGATGCCGGGCGCGCCGATGAGCGTGATCAGCCGCGCCGTGCGCAGCCGGGCAATCAGTTCGGCCACGTCCGCCTGGCGGCCGATCAGTGGCAAGAGCGGCGCGGGCGGCGCAAAGCGGGGCTTCGGGGCGACGACCGTCGTTTGCACCAGTTCGATCTGCGTCTCTCGGGTGCGGGTAACCGTCAGTTGCACCTCGCGGCGCGTGCGGCCGGCCAGGGCCAGAAACTGCTCCGTCAGCGCACGGTCGCGGTCCGGCAGCAGGGCGGGCACGAACAGGGCGGCCACCACGGCCAGATCGGGCAGGCGCGAGCCGTTCTCCAACCGGGCGATCTGCTCGCGGCTGTAGCCGACGGCGCGGCCGAGTTCATCCTGGGTCAGTTGGGCGCGCTTGCGCAGGAAGCGCAGTGAAGCACCGAAGGTGTCGGGGAGGGTCAGGGCGTGGTGCATAGGGTGGCTCGTTGTGTCCGCTGGATTTTAGCCGCTCGGTGGGTTGTCACAAAATGTCACCTTTGTCACGCGCCGGGCGGCTATCTTGGGGCGATGATATCCAGACGGTTGATCCTGACGATTCGGCAGATCGAAACGATTACGATCACTGTCACCCCAGGAGCGATGAAAAGTGAAGCGACCTCTCGTCTTGTTTTTGTTGGTGTGTGTAGCCCTGATCGGCACCGCGTGTGGCGGCGGCGAAACGACGGCCCCGACCGAGCTTCCGACGGCGGAGCCGGGCGGCGCGACTGAACTGACCGAGGAAGAGGCCGCGGCCTTTGCCGCGGCGCTTGACCCAGACGCCGCGACGGCCGGCGATGACGCGGCTGCGGACGGTGATTGCGAAGCCTACTTCCGCTTCTGCGTCGCCGCGTCGGTCAGCGGCACGGTGGAGAGCGTGGCCACGGGCGGCGTTGGGGCCAATATCGACACCTGCGCCGTCTGGGCCGCGCCGGGCGAGGCGCGCATCCTGGAACTGCCGATGATGCTGGCCGCGGGCGAGGACGCCATCACCGTGGCCCTGACGCGCATCGCCGCCTATACCGGGCCGGGGCGCTATGAGCTGGTGTCGGTCAGCACCGACGGCATTCCCGACATGTTCCCGACGATGGAAGTTGCCGGTCGAACGTTCGCCGAGGGCGAGGGGGCGACGGCCGTCGTCACCGTCAACGCCGACGGCTCCGGCACGCTCGACGCCACGGGCCTGGCGGAGATCGCCTCTATTGGGGTGAGTAACCCTGACCCGACGGCGCGGGTGGACTTGGGGATGCAGTGGACGTGTCAAGATAGTTGACAGGCGTCGGTGCGTCGCACGTTCCGCAGGGCGACGCACCTCTTTGTCCGCACTTAAGAAGGTGCAACCCACTTCTGAAAGGGGGAGGCACCAGGGAGAGATAATCATGAGACGATATGTGAAGTGGCTGGCGGTGGTGATTTGTCTGGTGGGGTTGGCGTGGGGCGCGGGCGGGGCATGGGCGGCCGACGCCGTGGTGGGCAGCGGCACAGCGGCCAGCTGCACCGAGGCGGCCTTCGATGCCGCGCTGACCACAGCCCAGACCGGCGGCGGGACGATCACCTTCAACTGTGGCCCGGGCGTGGCCACCGTCCCGTTCACCGTGTTCAAGACGATCATCCTCGGCAACGTCACCATCGACGGCGGCGGGCGGATCATCCTCAACGCCAATAACACCGACCGACACTTCTTCGCGGGCAACGGCGTCACCTTCCGGCTGCGCCACATCACCCTGCGCGACGGCAGTTCGCTCGTCGGCGGCGGGGCCATCGAGGCGTCGGGGGCGGACGTGATCCTGGAGGACGTAGCGTTGATCAACAACCTGTCTCTTATACACATCTCCGAGCCCACGAGACCGTACTAGATCTCGTATGCCGTCTTCTGCCTGACACAAAACACCACTACTAGTCATCAACCACAGCCACCACAATATCAAAGCAAGTGCGTGTGACGAAGCGACATCACTCAGCTCCAATCACCGACTCACAGCTGCTGAAATACACAACATACGACTACCATCCGCAGGGCACCTCAAATAACGTGACCTAACGCAACACCACAAGA
>CALLZA010000432.1 GCA_937858165.1 uncultured Ardenticatenia bacterium | reverse complement strand
TCAGTCAGTGAGTACCTGTGCTAGGGTTAGCTGTTGTTAGACGTTGTCACGACGCAGATATCTGCTTCGGTGGTTCTTATGTTTTTTTTTTCAAGCAGAAGACGGCATACGAGATCTAGTACGGTCTCGTGGGCTCGGAGATGTGTATAAGAGACAGGAGCGCAACACCGCCGGCACCTCGTGGCCGCGAAAGACGACCGGCCGCGTATAGTGCGGCCCTTCCAGCAGGCCAATGGCGAAGCTGTCGCGCGCGGCGGCGTGCTCATCGCCCAACACGCCCGGCACGTGGCGAGCCACGGCGTCGATGACCACCAGCGCCGCCAGCTCACCGCCGGTCAGCACGTAGTCCCCGATGGAAAGCTCGTCGTCGACCAGATGATCGCGCACGCGCTCATCGACCCCCTCGTAGCGCCCGCACAGCAGCAGCAGCCACGGCTCGGCGGCCAGCGTCGCGGCCAGTGCCTGGGTCAGCGGCCGACCCTGCGGCGAGAGCAGGATGCGCCGCGGGCCGGGCGTCGCCGCGCCGGCCACTGCCTCGACCGCGGCAAAGATCGGCTCCGGCTTCAGCACCATGCCGCCGCCCCCGCCGAAGGGCGGCTCATCGGTCACCCGATGGCGGCCCGTGGCGTAGTCGCGAATGTTGTGGACGTTAACGGCGATCAGCCCGGCGGTCTGGGCGCGCTGCAAGATGCTCTCGCCCAGATAGGCAGAGAACATGGCGGGGAAGAGGGTTAGAACGTCGATGCGCATACAGTCACCTGAGTATCGGGGGGAACGGAGAAGCTGTCAAGCAGGGCTGTAGCGCGATTCTGGAGAATCGCGCTACAGGCCGATTGACAAGAATCGCAGCGCGACACACAATTGACCCACTATGCGGATTCTCATCACCGGAGCCAACGGACAACTAGGCCTGGCCCTGCAACGCGTACTGACCGAGCACAAACTGACTCTCGTCGACCTGCCGGCGGTGGACATCACCGACCGCGCGGCGCTGCCGGTGGTCTTCGCCACGGCCGCGCCGGAACTTGTCATCCACTGCGCGGCTTACACCGACGTGGACGGCTGCGCCCGCGACCCGATTCTGGCCCATCGTGTCAACGCCCACGGCACACAGAACGTTGCCCTGGCCTGCCAGGCGTCGGGCGCGGCGCTGGTCCACATCAGCACCAACGAAGTCTTTGCCGGCGATGAGCCGGGCGGCTATGAGGAGTGGATGCCCCACGCGCCGCGCAACCCGTATGGCCGCTCCAAGGCCGCGGCCGAAGCCCACGTGCGCGCCCTGCTCAGCCGGGCCTACATCGTGCGCACGGCCTGGCTCTACGCCCCCGGCGGGCGGAACTTCATCCATGCTATTTTGCGACGCGCCCGCGAGACAAGCACGGTGCGCGTCGTCACCGACGAGGTGGGGAACCCGACCTACGCCGCCGACCTGGCCGCGGCCATCGCCCAGCTCATCACCACCGGGCAATACGGCACCTATCACTTCGTCAACAGCGGCGCGTGTTCGCGCTGGGCGTTCGCCAACGAGATTCTGCGCCTGGCGGGCGTGGCGGCGGCCAACGTGCCTATCCTGAGCAGCGCCTATCCGCGCGCCTCCACGCCGCCGCCCTTTGCTGCCTTGCACAACCGCGCCGGGGCAGCGCTGGGCATCACCTTGCGGCCGTGGCCGGAGGCGCTGGCCGACTACATGCAGAACGCCTTATGAGCCACAGCGCCGCGCCACGCGTGTCGGTCGTCATTCCCCACTGGAACGGCCTCGCGCACCTCGACGTTTGCCTGGCTGCCCTGCGCCGGCAGACGATGACCGACCACGAGGTCATCCTGGTCGATAACGGTTCGACCGACGGCTCCCAGGCGTATGTGCGCCAACACTACCCCGAAGTGCGCCTGGTCGAACTCGGCAGCAACCGTGGCTTCACCGGCGCATGTAACGCCGGCTATGCGGCCAGCCGGGGGGAGTTCGTCTGCCTGCTAAACAATGACACCGAGGCCGACGCCGGCTGGCTGGGGGCTGTCGTCGAGGTGTTCAACCGCCACCCGCGTGTCGGCATCGTTGCCGTCAAACTGCTGCTCTTCGACCAGCGCGACCGCTTTCACGCTGCCGGCGACATCTATCGCGTGGACGGCATCCCCGGCAACCGCGGCGTGTGGCAGACCGACCGGGGACAGTACGACCGCGAGGAACCGGTCTTCGGCGCCTGTGGCGCGGCAGCAGCCTATCGGCGGGCAATGGTCGAGGAGATCGGCTTCCTCGATGACGCCTTCTTCTTCTCCTGCGAAGACGTTGACATCGCCTGGCGGGCGCATCTGGCCGGCTGGGAAGTGCGCTACACACCAGCGGGCGTTGTCTATCACAAGCTAAAGGCATCAGGCGGCAGCGGCGTCGTCGGCAGCTACTACGACGGCCGCAACTTCCTCTACGTCATCTGGAAGAACTACCCCACCTCGCTTCTGCGCCGCCACGCTGGCGACATTCTGCGCGCCCAGGTGGCTATCAGCCGCGAGGCGCTGCGAGCATGGCGCGGCGCGGCGGCGCGGGCACGGCTGCGCGGGCAGTTGGCCGGGCTGATCGGGCTGGTGCGCCTGTGGCCGGCGCGGCGGCGCATTCAGGCCGCGCGACGCAGCGATGACCGGGCGCTGGCGGCGCGCCTGACGCCGGTTGACGTGGCGGCCGCGGGGGAGTAAACTAACTTGTCTTGCCGGGCGCCATCGAGGTCCGTCACGCCCGGCCACAGTCACGAGCTGCATGAGCGTACTGCCCCCCCTCCTCAGCCTTATCATCCCCGCCTACAACGAGGGCGAACGCCTGCCGGCAACGCTGCCGCCGGTCATCGACTTCCTTGATGCTCAGCCGTATGCGGCGGAGCTGATCATCGTCAACAACAATAGTCGCGACGACACGCGGGCGGTGGCGCTCCAGTTCGCAGCGTCACGCCCCTACATCCGCGTGCTGGACGAGATGACGCAGGGCAAGGGCGCGGCCGTGCGCACCGGGATGTTGGCCGCCGAGGGGGAGTACCTCTTCATGGCCGACGCCGACTTCTCCATGCCCGTGGCCGAGATTACCAAGTTTCTGCCGCCAAAACTGAGCCAGTACGACGTCGCCATCGGCAGCCGCGAGGCCCCCGGCGCGGTGCGCTATAATGAGCCGAGCTACCGTCACCTCATGGGCCGGGTGTTCAACTTCTACGTCAAGGTTCTGGCCATCCCCGGCTTCGAAGACACGCAGTGCGGTTTCAAGTGCTTCCGCCGCGAAGTCGCCCGCGACATTCTGCCCCATCAGACGATCGACGGCTGGGCGTTTGACGTGGAACTGCTGTTCATCGCCTTGCGGCGCGGTTACCACGTCGTCGAAGTACCTGTTGACTGGTACTACGGCGAGAACAGCCGCATCAGCCCCGTGCGCGACACGATCAACATGGTGCGCGAGGTGCTGCGGATTCGCTACAACGGCTGGGCCGGACGGTATGACCGGACGCGCACCGGCAACGCCGCCGTCCCCCGCGCCAGGTGACCCATTGCCCCGCGTGGCGTTGGTTGTGCCCGACTTCCAGCTGGAGCGCGCGCTGGCCGCGGAATGTGGCGCAGGGTGTGTGGCCGGCGTCGATGAAGCGGGACGTGGCGCGCTGGCCGGACCGGTGTTTGCCGCCGCGGTAGCTCTGCCGCTGGACGATCCGACGCTGGCCGAGGCGCTGCGCGAGGTGCGCGACTCCAAGCTGCTGACGGCCGCCGCCCGCGAACGCCTCTTGCCCCTCATCGCCCAGCACGCTGTCGCTACTGGCGTCGGCCAGGCGTCGGCGGCAACCATCGACCGGCTGGGCATTCTGCCAGCCACGCGGCTGGCGATGGGCGAGGCGATTCGCGCCCTGTCACCGTCGGCCGCAGCCGTGCTCATCGACGGGCCGATTCGCCTGGCGGCCGTCGCTCTGCCCCAACGGCCCGTCATCCGCGGCGATCAACTCAGCGTCAGTATCGCCGCCGCCTCCATCCTGGCTAAGGTCTACCGCGACCGCACCATGGTCGCCCTGCATGAGCGCTTCCCGGAGTACAGTTTCGCCCGGCATAAAGGGTACGGCACGGCCGAGCACCGCCGGGTGCTGGCCGCGCTTGGCCCCTGCCCGGAGCACCGCCTGACCTTTGCGCCTCTGGCGGAGAGGAAAGGGGAAACCGCAGATTACGCAGATTTCACAGATTAGAAGAAGTAATCTGCGGTTTCTTCTTTCTTGATAACTAGCGCCCGAAGCGCGCCCGCAGCAGGTCGGTCAGCGTCGGCTGGCCGATCTCCTGTAGCTCGTAGCGCACACGCTGGCTGGGCTTGTCAATGTCGATCAGTTGCGCCAGATCGATGGGCGTGGCGACGATGACCAGGTCAACCGGCGTGCGGTTGATCGTCTCTTCCAGGTCGGCCATCTGCTCGCGTCCGTAGCCCATCGCCGGCAGCACCGGCCCGGTGGTGGGGTACTTCTGGTAGGTGGCGGCGATGGTGCGCACCGCATAGGGGCGGGGGTCAACGATCTCGGCCGCGCCGAACTGCCGCGCGGCGACGACACCCGCGCCGTAGGCCATCTCGCCGTGGGTCAGCGTTGGCCCGTCCTCAATGACCAGCACACGCTTGCCGTGGATAGCCGCTGCGTCATCGACAAACAGCGGCGACGCGCCGCGCACGATGGCCGCGCGCGGGTTCAAGCGGCGGACGTTGTTCACCACGGTATCGACACCAGCCGGGTCGGCGGTGTCGATCTTGTTAACAACGATGGCGTCGGCCATGCGCACGTTGGCCTCGCCGGGATGGTAGCGCAACTCATGACCTGGCCGGTGCGGGTCGACGACGACGATGTGATAGTCCGGCCGGTAGAACGGCATGTCGTTGTTACCGCCATCCCAGATGATGACGTCGGCTTCCTGTTCAGCCTGGCGCAGAATCGCTTCGTAGTCTACGCCGGCGAAGATGACCGCTCCGGGCTCCACATATGGCTCGTACTCTTCGCGCTCCTCGATGGTGCAGTGGTGGCGGTCCATATCGGCGCGGCTGGCGAAGCGCTGCACCGCCTGCTCGGCCAGATTGCCATAGGGCATCGGGTGGCGCACGGCCACGACCCGCTCATAGCCCAGGTCGTTTTGCAGGATGGACAGAACGCGGCGCGAAGTCTGGCTCTTGCCGCTGCCCGTCCGTACCGCACCGACGGAGATTACCGGCTTGGTGGAGGCCAGCATCGTGCGGCGCGGGTTCAGCAGCCGAAAGCCGGCGCCGGCGGCCAATGCCCGCGAGGCCAGGTGCATGACCGTCTCGTGCGATACGTCGCTATACGAAAAAATGACGTCGTCGATCTCGTGACGGTGAATTAACGCCTCCAGCTCGCTCTCGGGATGGATCGGGATGCCGGCCGGGTAGCGCGGCCCGGCCAGCGCTGCCGGATAGACGCGCCCGTCAATATTGGGAATCTGCGTCGCCGTGAACGCCACCACTTCGACACTCTCATCCTGCCGAAAGGCGGTGTTGAAGTCGTGGAAGTCGCGCCCGGCCGCGCCGACAATCACTATACGCAATGGACGGTTGGGACTCATAGCAGTTGCTTGCTCCTTTTCTAAAGGTATGGACCGATTCAGGGGTCTTGGGAATGGGCCTGCCCCACTCAGTGCCGAGCAGGGTCAGGAATGGCTCCCGAGATGCTATCCGAAATTCGGCCAACAGGCATTTGATATTATGAAAAGTAGTGTTATAATGCCCGTAGAGTTGCATGACATAATCTGCGAGGCTCTGCGCGGGGAGGTTCCCTTCCCGGCCACTCAGACGACGGCGGCGACTCATGAATTGAGAGGAGATGTATCAATCTGGCTGCCCGCCACGGCCAAGCTCCCTCGTGTTCGAAATCTTTGGACATGACGATTCGGCACCCGGTCAGGGAGTATGAAGCCATGGACGAGCAACTGCTGGCCTTCCTGTCATACCTGGAGCAAGAGTACCAGTACTCCGAAAATACGATCGCGGCCTACCGCAACGACCTGCACCAGTTTCTGGAGTATCTGGAGCAGCATGTGGGCGTGTCCTTGTCTGCCTGGTCGAATGTCACAAAAGCAGACATCCAGACCTATCTGACCCATATGAAGCACAAGGAGCAGCCTTACGCTTCTTCTACCATCGCCCGCAAAGTCGCTGCCATCAAGTCCTTCTTCAACTACCTGAGCGCACAGGCCATCGTCGAAGATAACCCGACCGTCGAAATCGAATCGCCCAAGGTCAAGAAACGCCTGCCGCAGACGCTCAGCCCGACCGAAGTCGAGCGCCTGCTCGAAGCACCAGCTGCCGGCGACTCGGCCAAAAACCTGCGCGATGTCTCACTGCTTAATGTACTATACGAAACCGGGATGCGCGTGACCGAAGTTGTCTCGCTGCAACTGGAAGACATCGACGTAGAACAAGCAACCCTGTCATCACCCACCCGTCAGGGCGAGGCGCGCGCCATTCCCATCGCCGACACGACACTGTCCCTCTTGTCCGACTATCTGGCCCACGGACGCCCCCAACTCGCCAGCGACCCCACCGAGCGCGCCCTGTTTCTTAATCATCGCGGCGAGAAGTTGACACGCCAGGGCTTGTGGCTCATCATCAAGGGGTATGCGCGCCAGGCGGGGCTAAACACGGACGTGACGCCTCACACGCTGCGCCACAGCTTCGCCGTTCACCGACTGAGCCACGGCCTGAAGCTGGAGGAAATCCAGCACTTGCTCGGCCATGCTAACATCTCGACGACACAGATTTACGCCCAGATGGAAGCGGCGGACGGAGAACCGCCGGTCGCCACTACGACCGTCTAGCCCCGACGCCCTTGCGGGCAACAAGCCAAAGGTACCATGACAGAACTGGTTACTTCGCACGACATCGACGACGCCGCTGAATTTATTCGCGCCCACACTGCCTACCGGCCGGCGATCGGTCTCATCCTTGGCTCCGGCCTTGGCCCGCTGGCCGATACCGTCGCCCAGCCCGACGTCATCCCCACGGCCGACATCCCCCACTGGCCGGTTTCAACCGTGCAGGGTCACTCCGGTCGCCTGGTCATTGGTCTACTGGAAGGCCAGCCGGTGCTCGTCTTGCAGGGGCGCAGCCACTTCTATGAGGGGTATGGGCTAGACCGCGTCACGCTGCCCATCCGCGTGATGATCGCTCTGGGCATCAAGACACTCATCGTCACCAACGCCGCCGGGGGGCTGAACCCGACCCAGCAGCCGGGCGATCTGATGCTCATTCGCGACCACATCAACTTTCCTGGCATGGCCGGCAACAACCCCCTCCGCGGGCCGAACGACGAGCGCTTTGGGCCGCGCTTCCCGGACATGACCCGGCCCTATGACTCGGCACTGCGGGCACTGGCCCAGCAAGTCGCTGCCGCAAGCGGCCACGTGTTGCCCGAAGGCATCTACGCCTACGTCGCCGGGCCAAGCTTCGAGACGCCGGCCGAGTTGCGTTTCTTACAGATGATCGGCGCTGACGCGGTGGGGATGTCTACCGCGCCGGAGGTCGTCGTCGCCCGCCACGCCGGGGTCCGCGTCCTGGGCATCTCCACCATCGCCAACCTGGCGACCACCGACCCGACGGCCGAAGTGACCACCACCCACCAGGAAGTGCTGGAGATGGGGGCCCGGGCTGTGCCGCGGCTGATCGAGGTGATCCGCGGCGTCATCGGCCGCTTGGACGAGGTCAGTTAGCGCCGGTAGGGCGATTTGGCAAATCGCTCTACAGCCTCATAGCCGCCCCATCATGGATCGCATCTACCTCTTCCTGATCCGCAACGACGTGTGGATCTACATCCTCAGCGCTTTTGGCCTGGTGTGGTACGTCACCGAACTGATCCGCTCGCAGAACGCGCTGCGGCGGGCAATGTTCAATCTGGAGCGCGAAACGGCCACCCGCGTGCGCAACCACGCCCTGAGCTTCGTCATCTTCTTCGTCGCGGTGGTGGGTATCGTTTACTACGTCAACACCTATGTCGCGCCCACACTGCCGGAAACCGTTCTGCTGCCGCCGACACCCACACCCGACATCTTCGCCACCCCTCTGGCGTCGCCGACCCCGCTCATAACGCCTCTGGCCGAAGGGGACATCAGCGTACCGCCCGTCCTGGCCCCGACGGCGACACTGCCCGGGGTAGGCGCGGCCGAACCGATCACGGCCACCGTCTCAGCCGAAACCCTGTCTCTTATACACATCTGACGCTGCCGACGAGCGATCTAGTGTAGATCTCGGTGGTCGCCGTATCATTAAAAAAAAAACGTCACAAACGACACGACGTCCACGCAAGCTAGCACACACAGAACATACCCAGGAACATACAGACACACACAAATAGACATGAGATCTAGATAACAAG
>CALLZA010000431.1 GCA_937858165.1 uncultured Ardenticatenia bacterium | reverse complement strand
TGTACTTCTCGTTCTAGTCACTACGTCTTATTTATTGATTTTCTTGTGGTATCAGTGAGTAGACTGCATATGTCGTGTAGGAATCCATTCGTCTATACCACTTCTAATGTATGTTATTTGATACACAATCTCGTGCATGCGTCTGGGTCTCTCACTCTTGTTCTCACTTTTTTTTTTTTTTAATGATACGGCGACCACCGAGATCTACACTAGATCGCTCGTCGGCAGCGTCAGATGTGTATAAGAGACAGGGACAACAGCGGTATCGTCGTGACGTCGGCCGACAAGCTGTGGTCAACCATCGTCGCCGCGGGCGAGGCCGGCTTCCCCATGTCGGTACACGCCATCGGCGACCGGGCGGTGCGCGCGGTGCTGGACGTGATGGGCGAATGGGCGACGACGAGAGGGGCGGCGACCCGGCTGCCCATGCCGCAGCGCATCGAGCACGTGCAACTCATCCACCCCGACGACCTGGGGCGGTTAGCCGAACACGGGATTGTCGCCTCTGTCCAGCCGGTGCATTTGTCGAGCGACTGGCGAACGGCCGACCGCGTCTGGGGAGCGCGGGCGCGCACGACCTACGCCTTCCGCGCCCTGCTCGACCGGGGCACGGCCCTGGCCTTCGGCTCCGACGCGCCGGTCGCGCCGCTCAACCCGCTGCTGGGCATCCACGCCGCCGTGACGCGACAGGACGAGGTGGGCGAGCCGGCCGGCGGCTGGTATGCGGCCGAGCGGCTGACGGTGGCTGAAGCTATTGAGGGCTACACCCTCGGCCCGGCGCGCCTGTCGGGCAAGGCCGACCGGCTTGGCTCCATCACGCCGGGCAAGTATGCCGATCTGGTGGTGCTGTCGGAGAACCTGTTTGAGATAGAGCCGGCGGCCATCCCGAACGTGACAGTGTGGCTAACGGCCTTTGATGGACGGGTTGTGTATGAAGAAGAGGAATGATCCGCAGATTGGACAGATTTCAGAAAATCTCACGCAAAGACGCAAAGAACGCCAAGCTAAGAAAGCTTCTTAAGCTTGGCGGTCTTTGCGTCTTTGCGTGAGCTTCTTCTTACTCCCCCCGCCCAAGAACGATGGTGGCGTTGTGCCCGCCCAGGCCGAAGGCGTTGGACATGACCACGCGCAGGTCGGCCGGGCGGGCGGCGTTGGGCACGTAGTCCAGGTCGCAGGCCGGGTCGGGCTGCTCGTAGTTGATCGTCGGCGGGATGAGGCCGTCGCGCAGCGCCAGCAGACAGATAATCGCCTCCAGCGCCCCGGCCGCGCCCAGCAGGTGGCCGGTCATGGACTTGGTGGAGCTGATCGGCAGGGCGTAGGCCCGCTCGCCAAAGAGGCGCTTGATGGCCGCCGTCTCGGCCCGGTCGTTAAGTGGGGTCGAGGTGCCGTGGGCGTTGACGTAGTCTACGTCGGCCGTCTTCAGCCCGGCGTCATCGAGCGCGGCGCGCATTGAGGCCGCCGCCCCTTCGCCCGCCTCGCCGGGCATGGTGATGTGGTAGGCGTCGGCGCTGCTGCCGTAGCCCAGCAGTTCGCCATAGATCGTCGCGCCGCGGGCCAGGGCGTGGTCGCGCTCCTCCAGCACCAGCAGGGCCGCCCCCTCGCTGACGACGAAGCCGTCGCGCCCGGCGTCGAACGGCCGCGAGGCGCGCTGCGGTTCGTCGTTGCGCGTGCTGATGGCCCCCATGACGCCGAAGCCGGCCAGCCCCAGGGCTGTCTCTTATACACATCTCCGAGCCCACGAGACCGTACTAGATCTCGTATGCCGTCTTCTGCTTGAAAAAAAAAAGACCGTAGCAGACAGCTAACAAACGACGATGCACTCACATCACAAGTGATACAAGTCACCAAAAACCACCACAAACAACACACACGACTCATAGTACCATCACAGCCGTGGA
>CALLZA010000430.1 GCA_937858165.1 uncultured Ardenticatenia bacterium | reverse complement strand
TCTCGGGTTAGGTCGTGACTGTGACGTCGCGGTCTCTTCTCGACTCTTGTGGTGTTCGTTGCTTGTGTGTGATGCCTGTGCTCGTGTCCTCTTTCTTTGTGTTTTTTTTTTAATGATACGGCGACCACCGAGATCTACACTAGATCGCTCGTCGGCAGCGTCAGATGTGTATAAGAGACAGGTCATGGCCTACCCCGGCGAGTCGCCCATCATCGACGGCGACAAGCTGCTGCCCGGCGGCATGCCCGGCGACCGCTTCCGGTCGCTGGTGGAGCTGTTCGGCGAGGGGACGGTCTTCGACGGCTTCGAGGTACGCTACTCCAGCGCCCGCGGGCTGGAGGTAGGTGGCAATAACGTTATCGTCCGCAACTCGTCCATCCACGACAACTGGAACGCGGGCATCACCGTGCGCGGCCTAGACCAGAACAGCCGCGTCGATAACGTCCTGATCGAGAACAACTTGGTCTATAGCAACCTGCGCAAGGTGCGCCATATTCCTGTCATCTACCGCGGCGAGCGCACCGGCAGCGGCCCCACTGACTGGGTGTTTGACCCCGACGTGACCTGGGACAACCCGTATTGGACGGGCAAAGAGGCCGACATACCGGATTCGGCCCTGAACGCCATCGCCATGACGTTCAACGACGACGGCCGCACCGGCCGCATCTATGCCAGCTCGGCGCGCACCAACCGTGAGGGCTACATCGGCGAGGAGTTCAGCGCCAGCGGCCTGCCCATCGACTACACCGGGCGCGACCTGCTCTTCTTTGAGCCGGCCACCAACAAGTGGACCCACTACTTCGACGGCGCGGCCCTGGCCGGCTTCTCCACCGCCGTCGTTATCGACGCCTTTCAGATCGACGGCAGCATCCCGCCGGCGAGCCTGCCCTGCCCGCAGTGCGCGCCGATTGTGATGAGCTTCAGCGCCACGGTCAACGTGCCCATCGGCGGCGCGCCGCAGTCGATCGGCCCCAGCGACCTGGTGCGCTTCTCGCCTACGGCCGTCAGCGCCGCCAACGTCATCACCGCCGGGGCGTTCACCCTGGAGCGGACGGCGGCGGCCATGGGCCTGCCGGCGGCGGCCAACATCGACGCCCTCGACCGCACGCCCGACGGCCGCCAACTGATGAGCTTCGCCGAAGACCTGGCGCTGGGCGGGCAGACGTTCAGCAACGAAGACCTCATTGCCTATGACCCCGTGGCCAACACGTGGACGCTTTTCCTCGATGGCAACCAGATCCCCTATAACCCGTTTTCTGACGACCTGACCGCCGCCTGGCTCGATCGTGACGGCCACCTCTACATCAGCGGCGACCCCGTCGGCGGCAGCGCCGTCATCTTCGTCTTCGTCACCAACAGCACGGCCCGCGGCAACGTCGTCTACAATAACTATGGCGAAGGGCTGGTGGCCGGGCGCTTCTCCACTGCCATCACCCTGGAAGACAACGTCTCTTACGACAACGACCACGCCAACCTCTACGTCAACAGCGCCGCCTACCCCGTGGTGCAGCGCAACGTGATCCTGTGCACCGATGATCGGGAATTCTGGCGCAAGGGGCACGCCACCGACTATCGCCCCGGCAGCGGCCTGGTGCTGCGCGACGAGGACAACAACCCCTTGCCACCCCCCAGCGTGGGCCAGGTGGTCATCAACAACATCGTCAGCGGTTGCAGCACCAACCTGGGCGTGTATACCCAGCGGCCGGGCGGCGGTCTGAATAGCGGCCTGATCGCCAACAACGTTTTCATCAACGGCCGCGCCGACGTGGCCGCCGATGTGGACAACGTGGCCTTCGGCCTGAACGTGTCGCTGGCCAACTCCCGTTTCGTCAACAACATGATCGTCCAGACCGTGCCCGGCGATCTGACGCTGATGCAGGGCACGCTCGACACTTCGACCCTGACTGTGTCCAACAATCTCTACTCGTTTGCGCCGGCCAACTGGTTCCCCGGCGAAAGCGGTCGCGTCATCGGTGATCCCAGGTTCGTCAACGGCCTGCCGCCGCTGCCCACCGTCGCCGCGCTGCTCGACCCGGCCGACTTCCGTCTGCGCGCCGACTCGCCGGCCATCGATGCCGGGCTGGCGCTGACCGAGGTGCTGACCGACTTCTTCGGCGGAAGCCGGGCCGACAATGGCCGGCCGGACATCGGCCTCTATGAGCTGCCCCACAGCGGAGGCATTATTGTCAAACAGGTGACGGTGCCCGCCGGCGCGGCCCAGAGTTTTAACTACACCGTCAGCTACCCCCCCAACGGCTTCCAACTGGGCGACGGTCAGCAGCACCAGTCAGGGGTGCTGGCGGCCGGCGTCTACAGCGTGGCCGTGGCGCCCGTGGCCGGTTGGATCACGACCGCCGTTTGTGACGACGGCTCGCCGCCCGAGGCAATCGACCTCAGCCCAATCGAGACGGTCACCTGCACCTTTACCAGCACCCGCGACCCCAGCCTGACCGTGACCAACGTCGTCCAGCCGACCGGCGACCCGCAACTATTCGACTTCAGCCTGACGCCGGGCGACAGCTTCCAACTGGGTGACGACAGCCGCACCCTCGACCTGACGCCGGGCAGCTACGCCCTGGCGACCACCACGCCCGCCGGCTGGGAGCAGGCCGGCGCCACGTGTGACAATGGCGACCCGCTGTCGGCCATCGTCCTCGAGGCGGGCGATGCGGTGACGTGTACCGTCAACTATCGCAAACTGGGCCGCATTCTCGTGACCAAGCAGACGCTGCCCGACGGCGCGACGCAGAGCTTTGCCTTCACCGCCGACTATGACAGCGACGGCTTCAATCTGAGCGATGGGCAACAGAGTGATTCGGGTCTTCTGCCGGCCGGAAGTTACAGCGTGGCCGAAACGCTGCCGGCCGGGTGGGCGCAGACCGCGGCCACCTGCGACGACGGCTCATCGCCCGCGGCCATCGCCCTCGCTCCCGGCGAGACGATCACCTGCGCCTTCGAGAACGCGCGCCTGGGTCTGGGCCTGACGCTGACACCCACACCGGGGACGGTGACGGCTCCCGGCGGCCAGGTGTCGTTCGCCGTGGACGTAACCAACAGCGGCAACGCCACGCTAAATCTGACCGGCCTGAGCGATTCGGTCTATGGCAACGTAGCCGACGCCGCCAACGCCGCCCTGGTCAGCACCACGTGTGACCTGCCGCGGACGGTGGCCGCCGGGGCCGGCTACACCTGCGCCTACACTGCCCAGGTCAGCGGCACGGCCGGTGACACGCGCCGCAATACGCTGACCGCCACCGCCGGCGGCCCGGGCAGTACGTCGGTCAGCGCCGCGGCCGAGGCAGCGGTCAGCATCGTCGCCGCGCCGTCCGGCCGCATCATCGTCGTCAAGCAGACCAACCCGGCCAACACGCCCGGCGTGTTCCCCTTCAGCGCCAGCTACGACGCCGACGGGTTCTCGTTGAGCCACGGCCAGAGCAACGACTCCGGCCCCCTGCCGTCCGGCGCGACCTACAGCGTCAGCGAGAGCGTGCCCACCGGCTGGGCGCTCGACAGTGCCGTGTGCAACGACGGCAGCAGCCCCGCGGCCATCGCCCTGGGCGCCAACGAGACGGTGACCTGCACCTTCACCAACCGGCGCACCACGTCCGGCCCGACGGCGACCCTCTACGTGACGGCGGCTGCCTCCGGCTCGGTCGGCGGCATTGCCTACACCGTGGGTGACATCATGGCCTACAACGGTCTGACCGGCACGTGGTCAATGTTCTTCGACTGCTCCGACGTCGGCTGGACAAAGGGCATCGGCGACTTCGAGATGTTGCCCGACGGCTCGCTGCTGCTGACGACCAACACCCGCTTCGCTGTCGGCGTGGGCGCGGCGCGCTTCACGCTGGAGGTGCAGGACATCGCCCGCTTTGTGCCCACCAACCTGGGGCCGACGACGGCCGGGTCATTTGCGCTCTACTTCGACGGCTCCGACGTGCTGCTGGCCACATCGGCCGAGCGCATCGACGCCCTGGCCCGCAAGCCTGACGGCACACTGCTCATCAGCACCTTCGGCAATGCGTCGGTCAAGAACGGTACTGTGACCGTGAGCGCGGTGGACGAAGACCTGCTGGCCTTCCAACCGACCAGCCTGGGCAGCACGACCGCCGGCACGTGGAGTCTGAGCAACGGCTTCGACGGCTCGCTGCTGACCGGCATGGCTGCCGAGAACGTCAATGGGGCGTGGTTCGACGGGGCAACGGGCGACCTGTATCTGACGCTGAGCAGTGCGTTCAACGTCGGCGGCGTGGCCGGCAACCAGAAGCAGGTGCTAAAGGTTACGCCGGCGCGGGTTGCCTCCATCTACTGGAACGCGCCGACCAATGGTTATAACGCCGCGATCGATGGTCTGGCTATCGCGCCCTGAAGAGAGTCCACAGATTACGCCGATTTCACAGATTTAAGCAGCTCACGCAAAGTCGCGAAGGGGCAAAGGCGCACAGAGTAATCTGTGAAATCGGTGTAATCGGTGGACGCTTCATCCGCCGTTCACCATCGCGCGGGCAATGGTGTTGTGGCGGCGCAGGTGAGGTTCGAGGTCGAGGGTGGTCAGCCGGCCGTCCTGGACGACGACGCGGCCGTTGATGACCGACCAGTCGACCCGCGACGGGTGACAGAAGACGACGGCCGCCAGCGGGTCGTGCCACGCCCCGGCGTACTGCACCTGATTGAGGTTGATGGCGATGAAGTCGGCGCTCATGCCGGGGGCCAACTGGCCGATGTCGTCGCGCCCCAGCACGGCCGCCCCACCGCGCGTGCCAATCGCCAGCGCCTCCCGCGCCGACATGGCCGTGGCCACACCGGCGAAGCCGCCCCGCCCGCCCGGCGCTTCGCTCAGGTAGCGATCCGGCGCGACACGCTGCAACAGCATCGCCTGGCGCGCCTCGCCCAACAGGTGGCCGCCGTCGTTGCTGGCCGAACCGTCGACCCCCAGCCCCACCGGCGCGCCCGCCCGGCGCAGGTCCAGCACGTGGGCGATGCCGCTGGCCAGCCGCATGTTGCTGCTGGGGCAGTGGGCCACCCCGGTGCCGGTGCGGCCAAAGAGGGCAATCTCCGGCTGGCTCATGTGGACGCAATGGGCGTGCCAGACGTCGTCGCCCGTCCAGCCCAGCGACTCGACGTAGGGCACGGGGCGCAGGCCGAACGTCTCCAGGCAGAACGCCTCCTCTTCGATTGTCTCCGCCAGGTGGGTGTGGAGCCGCACGCCATAGGCGCGGGCCAGCGCGGCCGATTCGCGCATCAGGTCGGCTGTGACGGAGAAGGGGGAGCAAGGGGCCAACACGACGCGGGTCATGGCGTGGCGCGCAGCGTCGTGGTAGGTCTCGATCAGCCGGCGGCTGTCGCGCAGGATGAACGCCTCATCTTCCGTCACCCGATCCGGCGGCAGTCCGCCCTGGCTCTCGCCCAGCGACATGGAGCCGCGGGCGGCGTGGAAGCGCACGCCCAGGTCGGCCGCGGCGCGGATCTGGCTGTCCAGCGTGCAGTCGTTGGGGTAGATGTAGAGGTGGTCGCTGCTGGTCGTGCAGCCGGACAGAGCCAGCTCGGCCAGCCCGGTGATGGTGCTGACGTAGACCGCCTCGTCAGTCAGATTGGCCCAGATGGGGTAGAGGGTCTTGAGCCAGGTGAAGAGGTCGGCGTCCTGGGCAATGACGCGGGTCAGGCTCTGTCTCTTATACACATCTGACGCTGCCGACGAGCGATCTAGTGTAGATCTCGGTGGTCGCCGGATCATTAAAAACAAAAAAAAAAAAAAAAGAAGAAGAGAGAGCAGAGCGTAGAATAACAAACGAAAAGAAAAAGAGAGAATAGAAGGAGATAAGAA